>JBFRWR010000613.1:0-4266 GCA_051439685.1 Trichodesmium sp. | reverse complement strand
AAAGCAACACAGCTAGCACCAATAGTAGCTAATGCAATATTCTTGAAAGATTGAACGATCATGTTTTTACTCCTTATTTGTGTTTTCTTGTTAATGTCAGGGTCTTCGATTAGCAGACCAGTTTTTTTGACAATTTATTAATCTCAAAACCTGGTCTGATTAATTTGTATTTGGCAGTATGCTTTTGCCTAAAAAAATGATTGAGATTAACTTTGCATCTCTAAAACAATATAACAATCAGAATTAATAACAACATTAGTATTTTGGCTTGCATTTGCCGAATCTTTAAAAAAAAGCTTGTTTTGTGTATGTTTTCCGCCAGGATTTGTGTTGTTTTGATAAAGTATCTATATTATTTCCTGATGATGTTTTTAACCTTAGAAAAGTAGAGATTTATTAAATGGAAATAAGTAAAATCAAAACAAAAAAGATTAATTTTTTTCCTGATAATTAGTATATATATAGAACAATTTAGATTACCTCCAAAAAAAGTAATCAACTAATAAATATATTTATCAATTTTGAGTAAATTTAGGCTTTTTTCCCGGATGATGAGTGTATCTGTAGAATTACAGAACTTTCCGTTACCCGTGAAGTCCACAGCTAGGGATTGGGGACGCGGTGACACGGGGAGACGGTGACGCGGTGATGCTGAGAAAGAAAGGATTTGAAGAGCATGAATTTTGAAATTCGTATTCAATATAAAATTTGTCTGAACACGAAGTAATTAGTGCGATTACTGTATAACTGGATTTGGTATAAGATCAAAATGTAGGGACGTTGCATGCAACGTCCCTACAAGATTGGGGAAAGATTTTTGATTACAGTTATTTAATGAGACATGATATACAGCAGATTTCGGGCAAATGGGGTACAAGGTAAATGGTAAAAATATTGCAGTGCGGGCATCTTGCCCGCTTCGGGGTGTACCTCATAACGCGGGGAAACCGCTGTCACAGATTGCGGGCAAATGGGGTACAAGGTATAGCAGTCGCCACTATAGTTAGCACATCGGGTAATTATGATGATTTATGACGCGAGCAAGATGCTCGCACTAATTGTCCTAACCGCCTTGGCGGTTGCTATAAATGGTAAAAATATTGCAGTGCGGGGATATTGCCCGCTTAGGGGTGTACCTGATAACGCGATGAACCACATCGCCATAACCAAAAACCCTGTAGGGGCGTTTCGCGTTTGCGGAGCATTCCGTAGGAAATCGCCCCTACAGATGGTCTAGAATTTCATTTTTTGCCTAAGTCCTGCTATTGCTCTTTTTCTTCAAGAGCAGTAATTTTATTAACTGCATCTTCCCCTAAACGAATAGTCAAATCGGAACCAAGATCGCCTGTAGAAGCAGGTTGAATATTACCAAAACCTAAAGTATTTTTGACAAATTCTGCTGACTCCAAATAACCCCCTTGAACAATAACTTGAGTTAGACGTTGTTGATCAGGCCAGTCAGGAACTACATAAACATTATAGAATCCTTGTTCCCGCAAATATTCAGCAAATTTTGTTGCTGCTTGAGAATTACTAGAAGCATTTTGAATAGCTATTTTATTCTCTTGAGGAAAAGTTTGACTTACCTGCGCGGGATTATATATATTGTCATAATTAAATTTGTCTAATTTTCTGCCAAAATACTCTTCCAGGATGCGATCGCGACCATCCTCATCTATTATCCAATAACTGGCAAAAGACTCATTACTAGAACTAGGTCTTCCTGGCAACATCACCATCCTCAAATCATCTCGTTCCAGATCGAGACCAAAATTAACCAAAGCTAACATTTCGGGAAAACTCAAATTAGTATCTACATATTTCTGCATCACCTGAATGATATGAGGTAAACGAGGTAAAACTGTCACATTAGTAACGCGGTTGCGCAGCGCTTGTAGCAAAATTTGTTGCCGTTGCACACGACCAATATCTCCATAAACTTCTTCTCGGAAACGGACAAATTGTTCTGCTTGCTCTCCATTGAGAGTTTGCCAACCAGCTTTGATATCTATCTTTAACTTTTGAGTATTATCTACATAAGACATAGGTTGAGGCACAAAAACTTCTACCCCACCTAGTTGTTCAACTAATTCTCGAAACGCCCCTTTGCTAATTCTGACATAACGATGAATCTCTATATCATTTAGAGTAGATTCTAATACCTGTTCTACCAGTTCCGGTCCTCCATAAACATTAGCTTCATTAATTTTGGCAATACCTACTCTGGGAATTCGGACTTGAGTATCCCGTGGTACTGAAAGTAAATTGATCTTCTGATTTGAGGGGTGAGCTTGTACTAATAGTAAAGTATCACTACGACCTTCAAATATATCTGGAGAATCTTCCGGCACACCTTGTACTTGATCAATTCCCATAATTAAGATATTCATAGGTCGTGATAGTTGATAAGGCAACCTTTTACGCCACAAAACATCTGCTGTAAATTCCTGGAGTAGTTCAGCAAAAATTTCTGGTTCAACTGGAGCAAATAAGGCAGTGATGGCTCCAAAGGAAGTTGTGATAGTTCCACCTAACATTAATATAAATATCCAGAACCATAATTTAAAAAAAATAGGCCGTTGGGAATTAGTCGAAGAAGTATTATTCATAATTCGTAAAAATAGGCTTAATTTTATATCAGTTAATTTATAGAAGCCATTTGGTATCTTTGCAAAAGTGAGGATTAGGAGACAGGAGACAGGAGACAGAAGACAGGAGTTAGGAGTTAGGAGTCAGAATTTCCAGAAATAGAATAGGGAAAAAAGTATAACGCATAGCCCCCATCTCCCCATCTCCCCATCTCTCCAGCTAATTTTATAGATCCCTTCAGGGGTTCTATAGGACTACACCGACAGGGTTAGGACATTCCTAAATCCTAGTCCTAGAACCCTTTAAAAGTCTGCTGTTCCCTATTCCCTATTCCCTATTACCTAGCACTTAGCGCTATAGAGTTAGGCAAAACTGTCATAAGAATTTAAGATCGAAATAACTAAATCTATTAAATAATCTAAAATCTGATGATACCTGTTATTCTTGCCGGTGGTAAAGGAGAACGCTTTTGGCCTCTTAGTCGAAAGTATCGACCCAAACAATTTTTGTCCCTTGATGGTAGTGGTAAAAGTTTATTACAAGCAACAGCAGAAAGATTACTCCCATTATCTAATGGTTGGGATGGTTTATGGGTTGTAACTTCGGCAATGTTGGCCGAAGGTGTAGCACAACAGTTACCTCAAATGCCACAGGAAAATATTTTGGCAGAACCTGAAGGAAGGGATACTGCTCCTGCTGTTGCATGGACAGTAATAGAAACGGCACGCCGTTATGGAGAAGATGCTGTGGTAGGATTTTTCCCGGCTGACCATTGGATCGGGGAACCGGAAGTATTTCAGAAGACCCTAGAGGCGGCAGCAGAGTTGGCTACTAGCCAGGAGGCTATTGTCACCCTGGGGGTTAAACCTTCTTTTCCTTCTACAGGATATGGATACATTGAACAGGGAAAAGAGGCAGGAAGTTTTGGTGGGTTTGACGCTTATCAAGTGGCCCGGTTTACCGAAAAGCCTAATCGAGAGACGGCTGAGGAATTTCTGGCAACTGGTCGTTTTAGCTGGAATGGTGGTATTTTTGTATTCAGGGTGGGGGTAATGTTGGCGGAGTTACGGAAGTATGTGCCAACTATGATGACTGTTTTGGAGGCGATGGGGGCTGAGGGTTATTCTCAGTTGGAGAAGAAGAGTATTGACTATGCGGTAATGGAGAATACGGATAAGGCTTTTGTTTTGCCTGTGGCTTTTGGTTGGGATGATTTGGGTGACTGGAATGCTTTGGAACGCTTGGTTAAGGACGATGGAGTAAATGTGGAGTTGGCTAATCATTTGGGGTTGGATACGAAGGGGTCGATTTTTTATGCTACGAGTGATGATGATGCAATTGTGACTATTGGTTTGGAGGATGTGGTTGTTGTCAGGGATGGCAATGTGACTTTGATTGTGAAAAAGGAGCGATCGCAGGAGATTAAGCAAGTTTTGAAGAGTTTGGCTAATCATCCTCAGTTTAAGGATTTGTTGTAGGGAACCGAAGAAGGCGGGGTGTGTGGGGAGTTTGGGGAGTTTGGGGAGTTTGGGGAGTTTGGGGAGTGTCGGAGAAATAATTTTTCCTTAATTTGTAGGGGTGATTGGCAATTTGTAGGGGCGAGTGGCCCAACGCCCCGACTAGCTATGGGGGTTATCTATAAAATACAAAACGGTTATAAAGTATATTTTAATAATT
>JBFRWR010000612.1:0-3599 GCA_051439685.1 Trichodesmium sp. | reverse complement strand
AATTACTAAACTTTAGTTTTACAACAAATTCCAAGAAAAACTTAAACTTTTTTTTGAATAGAAATAACAACAACAATTACGAAAAATATTAAAAAATACATAATCGGTTGGGGCTATTCGCTAATCGCCCCTACTAGATATAGTGTTTATCCGTCAGTCCTGATCATGTCCGGATAATTAGTAATAAAAAACTTTCTCCTTCTTTTCTTCTTTCTTCCCTCCTGACTCCTGAGTAGTTTATTTATAACTGTTCAACCGGACATGATATCATTAGGTTTTTCTGTATAAGTACCCTATTTACTTAGTTAAAATTTTGAGTAAAACCTCTCCTATTTCCTTGCATCCAACAAGTTTCATACCTTCCGACATGATGTCACCAGTACGATAACCCAAGTCCAAAACTTCCAAAACTGCTTGTTCCAATTTATCTGCTGCCACTGGTTCATTTAACCCATAACGTAACATCATTGCTGCACTGAGAACTTGTGCTAAAGGGTTAGCTTTATCTTCACCCGCAATATCTGGGGCGGAACCATGAACAGGTTCAAATACTCCAGGCCCAGAAGCACCTAAACTCGCAGAGGGTAACATTCCAATACTACCTGTTAACATCGCAGCAGCATCAGAGAGAATATCCCCAAATAAATTTCCGGTGACGATTGTATCAAATTGTTGAGGCCAACGAACAAGCTGCATAGCTGCATTATCTACATATAAATGAGATAATTCTACGTCTGGATATTCTGGAGCAAGTTGAGTAATGCGATCGCGCCATAACTGAGATACTTCCAAAACATTTGCTTTATCTACCGAACATAATTTATTGCCTCTTTTTTGGGCTGTCTCAAATCCTACCTTCGCAATACGGTCAACTTCTGACTCAGTATAGGCCATTGTATTGACACCTCGTTTTTCTCCTGTCTCTGTCTCAAAAACCCCTTTAGGTGTGCCAAAGTAGACCCCACCTGTTAATTCTCGGACTACCATAATGTCTACTCCCTCTACTATTTCTCGCTTGAGGGTAGAAGCATCTATTAGTTGGGGCAAAATTTTCGCAGGCCGTAAATTGGCAAATAATCCTAATCCGGCCCGGAGTCCTAGTAGTCCAGTTTCTGGCCGTTGATGCCGTGGTAAATTATCCCATTTGTAACCGCCGATGGCTGCTAATAGTACGGCATCACTATTGCGACACATTTCTAAGGTTTGGGCAGGTAGAGGTTCTCCTGTGGCATCAATGGCCACCCCCCCAATAGGTGCTTCTTGAAATTCAAGTTGAAAGTTAAATTGGCTACTAACTACTTTCAAGACATCTACCGCCACTGCCATAATTTCAGGGCCAATGCCGTCACCGGGAAGTAGAGTAATGCGGTAGTTCATCATATTCTATGTTTTTGATTTTCTATGAGTTAATTTGTGATTGAGCTAAATATTAACTATATAGCAATTTTGATTATTACTATAGAGAGAAAAGAGAAATATTGAGTTTTTCAGGAACAGATTATTCTCTGAATAAGTCTTCTTAACAAAGATTGATAAATTGTCTATTATGATTTGAGTAGAATTTCCCATATTTTTATCAATTAAATTAGTTTTTGATCAAAGTTTGGGGTGAACAGTCTCTGAGATAATTAGCGGCAGTATTTAGTCATTTATTTTTATTAGTTTTGTTTCTATTTATAGTGATATTTTTTTTAAAATATTATTATATGGTTGAGCTGATTTTTTTTTACTATAGCAATCAGGAATCAGATATGATAATTTAGATGTTGTTTAAAACTAGAGAACATAGAAGTTATCATATTTGTTTTTATACATTTTATTCTTGATTTTCTGTTGCCTATTTTCTATTCCCTATCCCCTAAAATTTGCCAATATCTCACAACTTAAATAATCTTCCCATATCTAGTATTTGAAAATGATTCGTAAATATATTAGAGTCTTGAGAAAAATTGCTAAATCTAAGATATTCAGTTGACATCTAAGAGCAAAATTCTATATTCATAAATCTCAGTTCAGCTCAAGACTACAAATTTTATTTTCAGTAATCAACTCATGTTAAACTATACACACTATAATTTAAAATACTCAGTTCAATTCAATAGATTTAAAATGAATAAACCATTATTTATTATGAATAAATTAATGATAATTCTGGCACTGCCAATTATCTTAGTTAGCCTGGTTGGTTTTAATAATATAACTCATGCTGAAACTGGAGAAAAGAGTGCTGCTTGTGTGGTAGTTGATTTTGATGGTAGAATTAGGGAATCAGGACCTTGCGATGTTAAAATTACTAAAAGTAATGCTGGTGTAGAATTTGAGATTAATTGGGATGGTTCTGTTCGTACTCAGTTTTCTATGAATAAATTTCCTACTGATGGAACTTATAGTGTCGAAATTACTAATGTCAGAGGAAATAAAAAAAGAACTAGAGGAAGAGCTAGTATGCAAGTTGAGAAACAAGGTAAAGTATTTATTTTAAGAAGCGGTGGGGTTAGAGGTAGAGTCATATTTACAGATTAATATTTCCATTTAGATATGAGAGAAATTGCTTCAGACTTTATCTTTGACTTATGTTATTATTTATGCGGTAATTTCCGGTATGATTCTGTGAATAAAAATGAATATTAAGCTCAAATATTTAACTATTATCCCTCTAATTTTCCTGTCTATTTTAGGGATGAAAATTTTATCTATTCGTACATCCCATGCTGCATATAAATCACAAATATTAAACGAAATTTCACCTTACCAAACTGATAAATTTTTATTAGCTGCTGCTGGCAGTTGTGAAGTATCAATGCCAAATCCTGAGACCAACGAACGTCTGGTTTTAAATGTTCGAGAAGCACCAAATGGTGAGATTGTTGATACAGTTGATGATGGAGAAATGGTAAAGTTAGAAACAGCAGATGGTATTGAAGGTTTGTATTGGGTAAAAATTGTTGATCCAGTTGTAGGATATGTTTGGACCGAACATTTGACAAATTGTCAATAGTTTTTCTGCTGCTATTCTCAATTAATTAATCAAAGTAATTAAAGTAATAAATATCTGACTCGGCGAAATAAAATTTATTTTTAAGCTGAGTCATTATTATTGTTTAAATTTTTCCATTAGCCAACTTTCAACTAAACTTTGATTCACCTTGGAACTTGATTGTAATGCTTCGTCAAGTAGAGCAGTTTTTAATCTTGATAAAACAAGAGTGTCTCGAATTTATTTACTACTTCTATCTACTAATGTAAATGCAATAATTTACAGATTTTGTACCTCAATAATCTAATATTGTCCTACTGTTAGATTTTGAGATAAAATCGGTTTTTTTCTTGATCTTCAGAAAGGTAACTATTAGCAAATTTTATTACTCAATCTAGCCTTTGATGTTTTTATAAGTTCATAAATACAAGCTTCAAAAGCAGATTTTTGATTTCTAGTGGTAAAGGTATTTGAGATGGAATAGTTGGCAGGAACGTTAGATTAATGTTGGATTTTTCTGGAGCATTATCTCCTGACAGAAAATACCTTTTGCTCTTCAGTTGAAATCTTACCTAGAGTAGATTTTTGATTTCTAGTGGTAAAGGTATTTGAGATGGAATAG
>JBFRWR010000611.1:0-3161 GCA_051439685.1 Trichodesmium sp. | reverse complement strand
GAGATGACGATTAGCAAAACTTCTAGTTTCACTATCAGAAATTCTAGCAAGATTACGACACAAAGAAATAGCTTTATCTATTTGTTTAGTTTTTTCATAAGCAATAACTAAACCCATATTAGCTCTTAATTTTTGCTTGAGAGATTCTTGTTGAGCAATTATTTCTAGGTGAGCGATCGCCTGTGGATAATCTTTTTGCTTAAGAGCAAGTAATCCAGTTTTTAGAGATGGTTTTTCTGGCACATTGTTATCGGCGACAGAGGATTTTTTTTTATCTATCATTGACTGAATTTTTGATGTTGATATTTTTATGAATTAGTCATCTAAAATTTTCTAGTTCGGTATTATTAAAATCCATAAAAAAGGAAGGAAAATTTATTGAGTGAAGCTGACAGAAGTAAATCCAATAAAATGATATTATTTTCGCACAACCGTAATCAATAATTATCCTCAAAAAGTAGAACTATTTTAATATTTTAATATTTTAATATTTTAATATTTTCTTATTTTATTATTTCCATTCCTTTTTTTGATTTCGACTCTGAAGTTGAACAATTCTCATAAGAAGTGAGATACAAAATTAGTTTATTTTAGGGAATAGGGAATATAACCTATTTGGGGATTTGGCCAAGATGCACATTTTTTGCAGAGTCAGGAGTCATAAATCAGATCGGGAAACCGACGGATTGGCAACGTACAGGAGCTAGAAGGAGAAAATACGGGAAAAAGGTTGAAAAATGCTCCTACACTCCCCATTAAACCGAACATGATATAATAGGTACAACCATTGTAGATACCTAAGCGTATTTCATTAAATTATGGCAATAGACAATTATGGCGTTTTTTATGTTGCTGCTGGTAAAAAATATGTTGATGAAGCCTGCACATCTGCTCAAAGCCTCAAGAATATAAACCCCTATTTGAAAATATCTATCGCTTGTAATCAGCAGCCAAAAGATCCAGATTTGTTTGACAATATAATTATAATTGACGAATCTGTGACCTGTAGAAATGAAGGTTTATTGTTTAAAACTAAATATTTATATACTTTATCTCCCTATGAAAGAACCCTTTTTGTAGATACTGATACATTTTTTATAGGTGATATTAAGTCAGGTTTTGCTATCTTGGACTACTTTGATGTATCAATGACCTTAGATCCTCCTGATACTTACTACCCTGTTTCATCTGACGGTGAGAAGATATACTGTAAACCTGTAAATACTGGAGTTATTTTTTATAGGAAGAATGAGGCTAACGATAGCCTTTTTCAAGAGTGGTTGAGAATTTATTCGGACAAGTTATCTCAAAATAGTCAATTACGACAGAGCGATCAAACCTCATGCACAGAAGCATTAATGCAGTCAGAATCAAGATTTTATCCTTTATCTAGTGAATGGAATACTCGATTTTGCTTTATTAATACTCTTCAAGAGCCTGTGAAAATTCTACACGCTTACTCTAGTAATATTGGAAAAATTGCCGATCAAGTTAACTTGGAACCAAATAAACTAAGAGCTTGGGTTCCTCATCTCAGAAGATGTATTGTTTTTCGTCCTTATACTTGGAGACATAGACTCGGAAAAATCAGGGATACAGTTGTTAAATGGTTGCCTAGTTCTTGAGAGTGCAATTAAATTTTTACACAAAGTAAAACTCATTCCCAAAACATTTTTTTCAGTTCAAGTTCTGGAAATGTGACAATTAATTTTAAACATGGAGGGGTATCTTGTTTATAGTCTATATCTATCTCGATCGCCTCTCTATTCCTTACCTTTACCTTTACTCTACAAATTGACTAACTAATTTCAAGTATCAACTGCCATATCACAAAAATTACTGAAACACCCTTATTGAGGAGTAAAATTCCTAAGCTTGCTGGTTTCTAGTTAAGAAAATTTGCTCAAAATCTGAATAACTTCCCAAGAAAATAGCTCTTGTGAAGGAAAACTTTAATATAATTACATGAATCATAAAAGATAATGCTGTACTGAATAAAAATATATTGATATAAGACATTCCTGAATCTAACCCCTTTAAGGCATAAATAAAAGCCAGATGAAGATAGAGAATACTCATTGATGCTTGACCTAATCCTCCAATAATTTTAGATAGTAAAGGTACATTTTTAACCACTAATTTAGAGATATCAATCAACAACAAAATCAGTCCAATTGCTAACAATAAACTGACCACTGGCATACCATAATTAGCCCGTTTCATATCCATGCCAAACCAAGACCAAGACCAGAGATTAGAAGCTTGATTTGAATATAATGTCATACATAATACAAAAAATAAAACAGAAATAGAAATAATAGAATGGTTTCTCTCGCTATATTGTTTTCTATATAAAAATCCGATTAGAAAAATCGAAGTTCCGGCTATAGCAACATGAGCGTTGTGAGGAAGAAAAAATTGCTTAAAAACTAGGTAATTTAAATAGCTTAAACCACTCAATACAATAATATAAAATATGATTTTGTTAGGATTAACCTTCCTAATTATAAAATTTGCAAGTTGCTGAGTAATAAAAAAACAGGTAGTAAACTAGAATGCTGATGTTAACCCCCACAGTAAAGTTCCTCCGATAATGGGATTCAAGATCAATTTAAGGATATCAACAAAAGAAAATCCCTCTCTTTGTGGAAGGAGAGCGATCAATTGTATAGGATATAAGAGAATAATAAAAGCAATATAAGGGACAATTAAATGAACAATTTTCTTCTTAAGATAGACTTGATTATCATATTTTGATGAATAGAGAAATCCCCCAATAAAGAAAAAGAGGGGCATACTAAATATGCCAAGAAAAGATCGGAACTCTCCAGTGTAAATATGACTAGCTACTACAAGAGTAATTCCAATTCCTTTTAAGGTATCAATCCACTCAAATCGTTTCATATTCATAAATTATGCCAATACAATAATACATATCATATCAAATTTGTTGGCTTGTGAGTAATATAACTCCTACCTTAAATAAGATCAAAGAAATGATAATCTAACTTCTTCCTTCTGCGATACAACTAATACCAAAGTAAAAAAAAGCTTTTCTCCTTATAATTAAAATTGAAAAAACTGCCTGAAATTATTTTATGACACTAAAACTATACAACTCACTAACTCGTCAAGAAGAAAACTTTCAATCCCTAGAGCCT
>JBFRWR010000610.1:0-13137 GCA_051439685.1 Trichodesmium sp. | reverse complement strand
TTTCATCTGCCTTTTGCCATAGACTTCGATAGTTGTCTACGTTGTTCTAAATGTCCTGGTTTTTACTGTCCGAATGAAGCTCGTGGCTCTACAGTGGTGCGTGCTATTGATAAGGCAACTCTTAATTATAATCTTAAAGTTCAAACTTTCACAGAAGCAGACTATTTAGTTACTAATAGCAATAAAAAAGTTACGGGTATTCGCCTCCGTTGTCGTCAAACCAACAAAGTTGAGGAACTAACAGCTAAAGTTTATATTTTGTCTGCGGGAGCTTTGGGTAGTCCAGTTATTTTGATGAAGTCTGGTTTAACAGGGCGGAGCGGACAATTGGGGCGGACTTATATGTATCATTGTGGTGCTTTAATGGCAGGATTATTCAAACAAGAGACAGGAGGAGCCGATAAATTTATTAAACAGTTAGGGTTTACAGACTTGTATTTGGGAACTAAGGAATTTCCTCATAAATTAGGGTTGGCTCAAACAGTACCTATTCCCGGAATTCTTTCTCTACAACAAAATTTCCCTGTACCAATACCAAAACCTATTGCCGAATTTATCCTCAAGCGAATGTTGGCAATAACAGGTATTGTGGAAGATTTACCCCAAGAGTCAAATCGGATAGAACTAGGTAAGGATGGGAAAATTCGTCTATTCCACAAGTTTCATCCTTATGATGTTTATCGTTCAAAATACTATAAGAAGAAGTTAAAAAAGGTATTTCAGTTGGCAGGAGCAGTATTATCTTTTGGAGCGACGGGTGATAAGGATGATATTCATACATCCCACCAGGTAGGTACGACTCGGTTTGGTACAGTTCCTAATACTTCTGTGCTTGATAAAGATTGTCGTTTACATGACCATGAAAATGTTTTTGTTGTGGATGGTGGGTTTATGCCGAATGCTTTGGGTGTTAGTCCGGCTTTGACTATTGCAGCTAATGCGCTTCGGGTTGCAGATCATATATTGCAACAGGCGATAATTTGAGGTTCTACTAGAGGAGTCGCGAAGTGGAGCAGCGGGTGAGAAATGGAAATATAAGTTTCTGAATCTAGAGACTCTGAGGAAAAAACTATAGTGCTAGATAAAAGTGTAGAGGTTTTTCCGACTATTTAGATAATTGCCGATTTCTGAATCTAGAGACTCTGAGGAAAAAACTATAGTGCTAGATAAAAGTGTAGAGGTTTTTCCGACTATTAGATAATTACCTATTTCTGAATCTAGAGACTCTGAGGAAAAAACTATAGTGCTAGATAAAAGTGTAGAGGTTTTTCCGACTATCAGATAATTACCTATTTCTGAATCTAGAGACTCTGAGGAAAAAACTATAGTGCTAGATAAAAGTGTAGAGATTTTTCCGACTATCAGATAATTGCCGATTTCTGAATCTAGGTATTCTGAGGAAAAAACTATAGTGCTAGATAAAAGTGCAAATATTTTTTTCCACTATTACCTATTCCCTATTTCCTATTCCTTGCTATATATATGTAGTGTTTTTAATAGACAAAATTCAATGAAGACTGTTGTAATTACTGGAATTTCTGGCACTTTGGGTAGTGCGATGGGTAAACTCTATAAGTCAAGGGGATGGCGAGTTGTTGGAGTAACTCGTCAACCTAACTTAGAAGGAGATTTTTTTGATGAGTTGTGTGTTTCTCCCCAACAAACTATTGAGGATGCGAGAAAACTGTTTGAGTATGACCCAGATGTAGTTATTTTAAATGCTGGTCAAATTGAGACCGAAGTGGGAGAAGGTGGTATTCCCGTCGTTGAATTAGTAGAGTCCATGAACCGAGTTAACTATTCTTGGCCTGCTGTAGTGGCGACTGAAGTAGCAAAGTTATCCAGAAGTAGACGTTTAGATGTAATTGCTATTGGGTCAATTGCTGATGGTAGTCCTTCATGTTTTGGACCAGTCTATCATTCAGGTAAAATTGCTTTGCATTATTTTTGGTCTGGTGTTGGTCCAATTGTTTATCATTCTAGTCAAAATATGATTCGTCTACGGTTGTATCGTCCTGGAGCTATTTCTGGAGATTTTGCTTGGGCACCTGTGAATCGTTTGAATGATAAAGCTTATAAGATTCGGGCTAATCGAGTTAATTCTGCTCCATCTGGAGATAAGGTGGCTGAGAAAATAGTTAATTGGATTGAGAATAGTAAGGAATGGGTGGGAACTTATGATGAGCCTTTAGGTTTTAAGATTTTTAAGTATTTGTTTGCTTTGTTCCCCAACTTTTTTTACCGATTACAATTATATGGTTGGCCAAAGGGTAGCAAGTTTGTTTAAATATTGAGGGGTGCTTTTTTAGCACCCTATTACCGCTACGCGGAAGTCATAATTCAGAAGTCAAAAGTCAGAAGTTTTGATTTGTAAGGCTTTGAGGATTTTGTCACTGATCACTTATTTCTGCCATCCTGCACTATCTATTTTTTTTCTAGAGAAAATGGTTGAAGCTCATAGTCACAAATTTAAACAAATTTAAAAATGAAAAGGCGAAAATTTCTACGTTATACACAAGCAAGTTTATTGGCTGTAGTGGGAACTGGTTTAACATCTAACTTTTACCATTCTCAGGCTCAGACGGAAGAATCTTTAAGTGTTAGATGGTTAGGTCATACTTGCTTTTTATTTGAAGGTGGGGGTACAAAAGTATTAGTAAATCCTTTTCGCCCAATAGGTTGTACTGCCGGATATCAAGACCCTAAAGTAGACACAGATTTAATTTTGATTAGTAGTAGGTTATTAGACGAAGGGGTAGTAGATGGATTTACCGCTAATCCTCCACCTATGTTGTTATATGAATCTGGAGTTTATCAGGTAAATGGTAGACAAATTCAAGGAATTAGGACTCCTAAAGATAGAGAAGGTGGACGTAGATTTGGGACTAATGTGGCTTGGTTATGGGAACAAGCAGGAATTAAGATTTTGCACTTGGGAGGATTAGCTAGTCCTATTGGTATTGAAGAAAGGATTTTGATTGGTCGTCCAGATTTAGTGCTAATTCCTGTGGGTGGTGGACCAAAAGCTTATACTCCTTTTGAAGCAAAACAAGCGTTAGAGGTGTTAAAACCGAGAATTGTGATTCCTACTCATTACAAAACTCAAGCTGCGGATGAAGCTACTTGTGAAATTGCTCCTGTGGAAGATTTTCTCAGCGTGATGGAAGGAACTCCAGTCAAGGTTGTAAATCAGGATAGGATTTCTATTACAAAAGCTGATTTACCCCAGGAAGGCTCTTTAATAGAAGTTTTAAGTTATAGATTTGACCAGGTATCTCCAGATTCTTTGGGTAATAATTAGGGTTTGCGTTTCAGGAGTAGGGGAGTGAGGGAGTGGGGGAGTGGGCAGGGTCAATTTATTGTCACCAGAGAAAAAAAGAGAAGGGGGTGGGGAGTGTGGGAAGTGTGGGAAGTGTGGGAAGTGTGGGAAGTGTGGGAAGCACAGGAACTCAAAAAAATATAGGGTTGTAAATATTCTCTGACGACAAAGAATTAGCTCTGGGGGGAGTGGGGGAGTTGGGGGAGCTTTACAAAGATTTGACACGGGGATGCGGAGATTGGATAGCTGAAAAATGGTTAGTTTTTCTAGACCTAAAAAGGCGCTTATCTTCATCTGTCAATGCTTTGATATTTAATCAGCAAGCTCTAATTAAAAATAGAAAATGAAAAATTGAAAGTTTCATATTTATAGAAACAATAGAGTTGTTTTGACCAGACGAAATGTTGACAATTATCAAAATTTTGCTAAGATATGTAAAGTAAGTTAAACTTTATTAACAAACAAAGATAGGAAAATTAAATTATGAATACTCTCTTCAAAAAAGCGATCGCTACTTTAGGATTACTTGGTGCTAGTGCGGCTTTCGGTTTACCCGCAGTAGCTAATTTCTATCAAAACTCTTCAACTCAGCCAGTAGTTAACGAAACTCTACAAATTGCTCAGTCTGATAAAGATATCGTGGCAACTGCAACAGAAGCAGGTCAATTTAAGACTTTAGCTGCTGCACTCAAAGCTGCTGGTTTAGTAGAAACACTTCAGGGAGACGGTCCATTTACAGTATTTGCTCCAACTGACGAAGCATTTGCAGCTTTACCAGAAGGAACAGTAGAAAAGTTATTAATGCCTGAAAATAAAGATAAACTGGTAAAAATTCTGACCTATCATGTAGTTCCAGGAAAGGTAATGTCTGGCGACTTAGAATCTGGAAAGGTTAAGACTGTCGAAGGTAGTGATGTAAAAGTTGAAGTTTCTAGTGCAGGTGTAATGGTTGGAAACGCTAAAGTAGTTAAAAAAGACGTACCTGCAAGTAATGGTGTAATTCATGTAATTGATACAGTAATTTTACCTGAGTAATTAATAATGGATAATGGATAATGGATAATGGATAATTAGAGATACTTTTCATTATCCACTACTTATAGCAGTAGCCACTATAGTTAGGACATCGGGTAATTATGATGATTTATGACGCGAGCAAGATGCTAATTGTCCTAACCTCCTTGGCGGTTGCTATACTTACTCTCTTACAGCACTTTTCAGGTCAATGAACCACATTAAAAAAATGATAAACCTGTAGGGACGTTGCATGCAACGTCCCTAAAATTGTCTATTCAAATGAAAACCGCTGTAATCTCTGCTTCCTCTTTTCTGGAGATGTCTACCAACGCAGCCGAATCTAAATTACATCACTGCTTTCTCGGAGGCAACTGACATATCTCTAGAAGCAACCACATTCACTCCAGTTGACAAAGCATCCTCCAAAATTACCTGTCCCATCTTCACCGGAGCTGTTACCGTTACTTGCCTTAACCTTTGACAAAGAGCTTTGACCCGATCTTTAGGAATAGCCTCTTGAGTTCTCACCGGAACTCTAGCCCACAAACCATTATCCACCTTCACAGTAGTTGTCACCATGCGACGAGGTTCCGTATGTTCCTGACGGGCGTATTGTTCCCCTCTTTTACAGGTAAACCCGCGCACCTCAACTATTTCTCCCTCTGAGTCCTCTACTTCTAAGCGGCAACCCATAGGACAACCAATACAGAGATAACGACTAACTGTATTCTCTAATTCTGAATGTGTCATAATTTCATTTTCTGAATGTGTCATAATTTCACCGAAAAATTAAGGTATAAATTCTCTCCATGAATGGAGAAAAAAAGAAAAAAATTCTTTTAGCAAAATCCTCTACAAAGATACCAAATGGGTTCTGTGGAAATAGGTAATCTCTAATTAGGGCTTGCTGATTAAATCTAAAAGGATTGACAGATAAAAGTTTTAGCCTTTGCACGGTCTGGAAAAAGTACAAAGTTTCCATTCTAAAGAGCTGCAAAAAGTGAGGATTTTAGCTTGACGCGAGGCAGAAAAATCAAGGGATAATTATTCCTCCTTTCTCCTCTAAATTCCCTATTCCTCCTGACTTCCCCTCCTGGGAGGGGTTTGGGGTGGGTTGACTCCTGACTCCTGACTCCTAACCTCATCCATAAGACTTTTGAGCGCAAACCCTAAATATATAAGTATTGGTAGATAAAGGTTTGAGCTTTTTCAAGTTCGGCAAAAGTAGGATATTTGGGACTGCTCAGGCTGAAAAAGTGAGTATTTGGGTAAGAGTTGGGGAGGTTGCATCAAGGGATAATTTTTCTGAGTACCTGTTTGATAATTCCCTGTTTCTCTTGACTCTTCACTACTCCCTACTCCCTACCTCAACCAAAACACTTTTTCAGCAAACCCTAATTATTAATTATTAATTATTAATTATTAATTGTTTAACCTTCCTCCCAAGGTACAACATCAACACGCAACGCTTCCCCATGAAACTTTTGTAAGAAACGCGGCTTAACCTTCAAATTAATCATTTCCGCAGGGAAAACATAACGCAAATTCTTCTCATAAACATCACCCAAGCGCAAGACACTTTTTTCCATAGGTTGCTTGACTCGCATATAAACCGTATGCTCTCTGTCAGTAGAAATAGTATGGGGAACACAATATCTGACATTTTCCCCAGGTATCAGACGAATATTATCCGGTGGAGGTTGTTTACCAGTCACATATAAACCTGCATTACGTCCGGTAATAGTAGACTCAGCCGAAACAAAATCAACTAAATCGTGGATATGTACCACATTCCCACAAACAAATACTCCATCCATGGAACTTTCCATGGTACTGCTAACTACCGGACCTGTAGTTACCGGATCAATACGCAGATTTAACTGACGGGAAAGTTCATTTTCTGGAATTAAACCAATAGATAGTAACAAAGTATCGCACTCAATATCCCAACTTCGACTCAAGTCTGGAACAAAATGATTATCCACAGGTGCAACAGTTACTTTTTCTAGTCGGTCTCGTCCGTGAATATCAACCACAGTAGTAGAGAGATGCAAAGGAATATCAAAGTCTTGTAAACATTGCACAATATTTCGATTTAACCCATTAGCGTAGGGCATAATTTCAAATACTCCCTCCACATCTACCCCTTCCAGGGTAAGACGACGAGCCATAATTAAACCAATATCTCCAGAGCCTAAAATTACTGCTCGTTTTCCTGGGAGAAACCCCATCAAGTTAACAAATTTCTGAGCTAACCCAGCGGTTAATACTCCTGATGGTCGTTTTCCTGGAGTCCGAATAGCGCCTCTCGTCCGTTCCCTAGCTCCCATGGCTAAAACGGCAGCTTTAGTATTAACTAATTTCACCCCTTCAGTACCTGACATGAGAGTGACTCGCTTCTCAGAGTTAATATCAAGCACATAAGTATCACTGACCACATCTATATTATTATCTAGCACTTGGGTGAGAAACCGTTGAGCATATTCTGGTCCGGTGAGTTCTTCTTTGAAATGTTGGAGACCAAAACCATTGTGGATACATTGAAGGAGAATACCGCCCGCTTCTTTTTCCCGATCTACTATTAAAATCTTCTCTGCTCCTGTTTCTTTCGCGCCCAAAGCTGCAGCCATTCCGGCAGGTCCCCCTCCGACAACTACAACATCATAGTCATCAGCAATATGATTAGTATTAGTGGTTTTCATAGTTTTGCCTCCTCACGTTCGCGGACTATCCAGGAGTCTCCCCCGCGTTTAGTTACCTGAGTCATGGGAATTTCTAATTCACGGGAAATTAGTTCCATGCACCTACCAGTACAAAATCCTCCTTGACAGCGACCCATACCAGCTCTAGTCCGAAATTTAATCCCATCTAAAGTTCTAGCTCCCCGGTGAATTGCATCGAGAATTTCTGCTTCTGGAACACATTCGCAACGACAGACAATATGACTATAGTTGGGGTCTTTTTGAGCAAGTTTAATTTGCTCTTCTATGGAAAGGTTAGCAAAATGGATAGGTTTATCTATGGAAGGGATAAAGTTATCGTTGGGAATTAGATTGAGTCCTTCATCCTTGAGAATATCCACAACTCTCAAAGCTATTGCTGGAGCTGCTGTTAAACCTGGGGATTGAATTCCGGCAACGTTAATAAAACCTTTTTTGGCTGTCGGACCAATGATAAAGTCTTCATTATCTGCAACTGGTCTTAAGCCTGCAAATTCAGCGATACAGTCTCTCGGACTAATACCGGGAACCATTTTGGTAACGGCGTTAAATACTTGTTCTCCTCCCTTGATAGTAGTCGTCAGGTCTTCTTTATCGTCAATCATTTCCGCCGTAGGACCAACCATTAAAGTTCCATCAAAGGTGGGGATAACGAGGGTTCCTTTAGAAACAGGAGTCGGACAGGGGAAAATTACCCGTTTAATGAAGCCTTGCAAGCGTTTATCCAGGAGGTATTCTTCTCCTTTGCGGGGTCGAATGCTAAAGGTACGAACACCAGCCATTTCTGCAATTATGTCTCCATAAAGTCCGGCTGCATTAATGATAAAACGAGTGGTAAAGTTTTTGTTAGGAGTGGTAATTTCCCAGTATTCGTCCTGTTGCGTTAGTTTCTGGACAGGACTTTCGGTGGCTATTTCCAGACCATTTTGACAAGCACTTTCAATCAGAGTAAAACAGGCTTCATAGGGGTTAACCACACCTGTTGTCGGAGCGTAGAGAGCTAAAATGGCTTCTTCGCTCAAATGAGGTTCTTCTTGGGCAATTTTATCTCTGTCCCAGAAAGTCAAACCAGGAACACCTTTTTCTTCTCCCTGTTGTTTGAGACGCTCAAGAATGGGGTATTCTGCTTCACTAAAGGCGACGGTAAGTTCTCCAATAGCTTTAAAGCCAAAGCCTAATTCTTCATGTAAGCTTACCCACAGTTGATTTCCCGGCCATTCTAGTTGTCCTTTTAGGGTATTGGGGTTGCTATGGTGTCCCCCATGAATAATTCCACTGTTGGCTTTGCTGACACCGAAACCAACTTCACTTTCTTTTTCAATCAGGATAATATTCAGGGAATATCGTGTAAGTTCTCTGGCGATCGCGCATCCTACTACACCACCGCCAATAACGGCAATATCATAAACCATAATTGATGACCTAATTTGTTCATCTATCTATTAATAGGATATCAAAATTAGAGAGCAAATGCCAATCATTTCAGTTATAGTGCTACGCACTAGGGAATAGGGAATAGGGAATAGGGAATAGCTGACTATTAAAGGGTTCCAGGATTTAGAAATGCCCTAACCTTAATCGGTAGTGCTATATCAGTTATTAGTTATCAGGAATTACTTGATATTAAAGTAGTTATCAAATATATATTTCCTACTTTAAAATTAGCAGTTGATAGCCGAGAAAAAAATGAATTTCTGCTCGGTAGTTAAAGCTTTATTTGTCAAGGGTTATAGTCTTAAATAAGTGGTTAATCTGACAAAATAACACTTTGTTATTTTAGATTTTTAATCGACCATTCGTGCTATAATATAATGCGATTGATGCTCTTTACAAAATATTAAAAATAGTATAGATAAGTAAAAAATAAATAAAGAAAAAAATAAGCAGAAAAATGGTAAGATGGTAAATTCTATCGGTCAATTAGATATAGCGCTACGCGCTAGGGAGTAGGGAGTAGGGAATAGGGAGTAGCAGACTTTTCAAGGGTTTTAGGATTTAGAAATGTCCTAACCTTAATGCGTAGCGCTATACAGCAGATTCCAAGCATAAGAAGTACAGAAATTAATAATTAAATGTTCCCAGTGCGGGCATCTTGCCCGCGACGGGTGTACCTCACTAAAATGGAATCTGCTGTATATTATTTTAGACAAGTGGAAGTAAGTAATTCTCATCAAGATTTCCGATCTGTAGCCAACATTAATCCAGCCTAATATTATTGCTGCTAGGAAAGTTATTTTATCAAAATTGATTGACATATTTGTAAATGAGTGTTTTGATTTCTCTAGGAGAGTCTTACCAAAAAATCAAGGTATCAAGCCTCTCCTTTTAAGGAGAAAAAAGAAATAATATTTCCTGATATTCAATCAAGAACGGTTTTAACCAGAGGTAATTATCAATTAGAACAGAGGGAACAGGGAACAGGGAACAAGCAAAAAAAATTGATAATTTCTGGATAATAATTGATTTGATGTTTGAATTTTGGAGGTGTTTAATTATCAATTATAGCGTTTCTCACTCTTTCTGAGGTACAGTTGTTTTTCTCTTACCCTACTCCCCATTTCCTCATCTTCCCTACTCCCTACTCCCTACTCCCTACTCCCTAAAACGAAGGAATTTTGTACCTCACGCTTCTTGGGAATTGCTATATCAATTATCAATTATCCATTAATTTCAGGTTTCACCAAAGCCATCATTAACTATAATTGTTAATCAAGAATATTTTTCTGAGCATTTTTAAGGTACTATTCAATGAATTTAACTTTTTGTATTATTGTCAAAAATGAAGAAAAAAATTTGCCACGATGTTTGGCAAGTGTCAAAAATGTAGTCGATGAAATAGTCGTTTTAGATACGGGTTCAACTGACCGCACTACAGAAATAGCTAAAGAATTTGGAGCAAAAGTACATTATTTTGAATGGTGTAATGATTTTGCAGCAGCAAGAAATGAGTCTTTAAAATATGTGACAGGAGATTGGATTTTAGTATTAGATGCTGATGAATATCTGTCACCAAAAATAGCTCGACATATTAGAGAAGCAATCAAAAATGAAAGCTACATTTTAATTAATTTGCTAAGGGAAGAAATAGGAGCAACACAATCTCCCTATTCTTTAGTTTCTCGTCTGTTTAGAAATCATCCAGAAATAAAATTTTCTCGACCTTATCATGCCATAGTTGATGATAGTATTACTGAGATTTTAGCAAAAGAATCTCACTGGCAAATAGCTTCGTTGCCAGAAATAGCAGTTTTACATGAGGGTTATCAAAAAGGAGAAATTACTTCTAAAAATAAACTGGAAAGAGCAAAAGCAGCGATGGAAAGTTTTTTCAACAATCATCCTAATGATGCTTATGTTTGTAGTAAGTTAGGAGCTTTGTATATAGAGATTGATGAACGAGAAAAAGGGATGGAATTGTTATTACGAAGTTTGCAAGACCCGGAAGTAGATAAAACAATTTTGTATGAGCTACATTACCACTTAGGAATTGCCTATCGACAAAAACAAGAAAACAAAATGGCAAAGAGTCATTATCAAATAGCAACGGAGTTAAATATTCTCCCTAAAATTAAGTTAGGAGCGTACAATAATTTAGGTAGTATCTTGAAAGAAGAAGGGAATTTACAAGAGGCAAAAATTAACTATGAAATTGCCTTACAAATCGACCCTAATTTTGCAGTTGCTCATTATAACCGAGGCATGGTTTTAAAAGAAATGGGTTGGTTTACCGAGGCGATCGCTGCTTATGAAAAAGCAATTGAAATTGATAGTAATTATGCAGAAGCTTATCAAAATTTAGGAGTAGTTTTGTTGAAAGTTGGTCAAGTTCCAGAAAGTTTAGAAGCGTTTCGGAAAGCTATTAGTTTGCATGAACAATATAACCCTCTAGAAGCAAGGCGAATTAGAGAAGTATTACAGTCAATGGGTTTCATATTGTAGGAAAATTTGCGAGTAGAGTGGGCAAATATAGCGGATTTCACTAAGCGTGAGGTACACCCACGCGGGCAAGATGCCCGCACTGGCAACATTTAATTATTAATATCTGTACCTCACTAGCTTAGGAAATGCTATATGATGATTAATATTAATGTTAAAAAGTTTGATATTTGCCCACTTTAATTAATGTTCTAGGTAACTTTTTTTGCAGCTAAGTTTGGTATTTTGGCAAAAGAAGTAATTAAGTTTTGAATCTGGTTAATATTATTCGTCCATAGCCCAGTTTCTTCATAGTATTTATTAGTTTTTCCAGGTTGAGAACAGAGAATATTTGCGCTAGTCACTACAGCAAATTTATCATCACATACCCAATATTTAGAGTGGGTTCCCATTAATTTGAGTTGAAAATATTCAGGGTAAAGTTGTTTAAGTTCTTGTAGCTTAAACATAGCATTATATTTCCAAGTATTAGCGGGTTTTAATTCCCAACAACCATTACCAGGAATAATAATATTACCAATATCTTTTTGCCATCCCCAACCAATCTCTATTTTGACTAGGCGGTTAAGGGTATTTTTGAATTCTTGAATCATATTATTGTCGAGACTATGACGGGTTAACCAAGGGCAAACAATAATGATTTTTTTTTGAGCTTGGCGTAGGGTTTTGAGGAGTAAATAACGATGTTGATATTTGCCAAGAATAACTCCTTGACAGTTAAAGGGGTCAGTATTTTCCCAATGAGAATTAGTGGTTGAAAACATTTGAATATCTCCTAATTTGAATGTCTGAATATACTATTGCAGTTATTTTTAGGAGATATCTTTCAAACATAGGCTGACATAGACTGACATAGGCTAACATATCTCTAATTTTTGGCTCAACCTATTCTTTTAAATATCTGTGATTTATAATGGTTGATCTAGTTGGAAATACTATTTGAATATAAATAATAATTATCTGATGTCTTTACCAAAAGAATTTTTAACTGACATTGCCAGAAAATATGAACTTTCCCCAAAAGAAGAAGAAGTCTTTGTAGAAATTTTTAGCAGTGAAAAGTTAGACTTAGAAATAGCAGAAAAACTGCATATATCTGATTCAGCAGTTCGTACTCGGATGAGCAATGTGTATAAGAAATTTAGTATAGGAGGCAAGGGACCTGGTAAACGGAATAAGCTACAAAACTTTTTGGTAGATAAATATCGTTCTAGTAATTTTTCTGAATCTAATCAAGTTGAGCTTTCCCCAGAAAACATTAATGATTTAGTAGCCAAAGTACGTCTAAATATTCGAGAAATTATTTTAGACAACTGTGGCACTATGAAAGTATTAGATATGACTCAATCTATCGGCTTAAATGATATTTATACAAATGTGAATATCTTGGAAAAAATCACGAGTCGGATAAGAAAAGATATTTATCAAGTTCAGAAAGAGTACAATGCTGAAAATTTTGAACGTTTTGAAATTGGCAAAGTTAGTCAGGAAAGAATACCCGGAATAGAAATTGTTAAACGTTATTCAAAATTGATGGTTTTAGGTAAACCAGGAGCAGGAAAAACTACATTTTTAAAATATTTAGCTATTCAATGTATTGACGGAGATTTACTTACACATCTTGTGCCAATTTTTATTACTCTCAGACAATTTGCAGAAGCAGAGAAGCAACCTACTTTACTAGAATATATAACTCAATTTTTTTCTGATGATACTGTTTCTGCTGTAGAAATAGATAGCATTTTCAAAAATGGCAGAGCATTAATTTTACTAGATGGTTTAGATGAAGTTAGAGAAGCAGATCATAATCCTGTATTAAAACAAATTCGCGATATTTCTAATCGATACTCTCACAACCAATTTGTGATAAGTTGTCGCATCGCTGCATGGGAATATAACTTTGAGAAATTTACAGATGTAGAAGTAGCTGACTTTGATGATGAGCAAATAAACAATTTTGCTAATAATTGGTTTAAATCTAAAAATCCAGAGATAGGTAAGAAATTTATTTCTAAACTTGAGGAAAATCCACCAGTTAAAGAATTAGCTACAAATCCTTTATTGTTAACTCTTTTATGTTTAGAATTTGAAGATTATTTGGATTTTCCCACAAATCGTTCAGAACTTTATGAAAGAGGAGTAGGT
>JBFRWR010000609.1:0-5815 GCA_051439685.1 Trichodesmium sp. | reverse complement strand
CTAGATGAATTAGAAGCAAATGCCAATATTAAATTAAGAAATAGTCGCGGTCGAGTCATCGAAAAATCTACTCGTAGAGGGGATAATTTTGAATCTATTTCTACAGAGTTAGACCCTGGTAAATATTATCTCCAAGTGTATCGTCATGGTCGAGGTCAGGATACAGAATATGAATTAAGTTTTGACGTGACACAAACCCAACCAGACATCGCCGGAAATAACCGCCGTCGAGCATATAATATTGGTTTGTTAAATGGCAGTGAAATTTTCAATGAATTTGTAGGAGAAAATGATCCTGAAGATTTTTATAAATTCAGGTTAAATGAAACTGCTGATGTCGAGGTAGTTTTAAGTGAATTGTCTGAAGATGCAGATTTACAACTTTTGGATAGTCGCGGTCAACTTTTACAAAGTTTCCCTGAGAATGGTACTACTCCTGAATTGATTTTTGGCAGGCTGAGTCGGGGTACTTATTATGTTAATATTTCTTCTTATTTTGGGGCAAATACCGACTATCAACTAAGTTTGTTTAATTGGGGAGTATAATTTATCAGGACTTACGCAAAATATGAAAATATACACAATATGTAGGGGCTATTGACCAACCGCCCCTAATAGATATAGTGGTTATGCGCAAGTCCTGTTTATATTTTTTTCGGTTTTTAGTCTTTAAAAATAGATGAAATTAGGGGATACCCTTGTTAATATGTAGCCCGGTTTTTTTATTTATTCTTAATTTTATTTATTCTTAAACCGAGCAATTTTTCCGTTACTTAAAATTTAGTTTTTTTTACAAATCTTGATGTTAAATGGTTATAAGTATTTGTTGATACTAACAATTTGTCTGATTAATTACAAATATTATGTGATTTTTCTGATAAAAAAACAAAAGAGATAAAAATTTATACTAAAAAATTAATAATTTACTTATGGACGGATAAAAATAAAAGTGCCAGGATAGAATCATATTGAAATAGCAGCATTTACCAGGGTGATTACTATGAATATTGACGACGAAGATTTCTTGAAATTGTTAACTGATGTAAAGGATAATGTAAGTCCAGAAGAACTAGCTCGTTTAACAAGTAGTGAAAAAGAGCTAGATATTGAGGTAGCAACTTTCGATTCAACTAGCCCAGAAGACCAAATGTTAAGCTACAACGAGTCGAAAATATTTGCATCGGAATTAGACACAGAAGTTCCATTAGATAAGGATACTTCTGAAGGAGAAGACAAACTATTAGGAAAAGCAGAGGTTGATCATGTCGATACCAAACTCCTTGGTATACAACGGCGCAATGGCAACAGTTCCGATCCGGGAAACAATAAACGGAAGGCTTATGATATTGGGACTTTGACTGAAGACTTCAATTTAGAGGAGTCTGTAGGAAAGAGCGATCGCCGAGACTTTTACAAATTCACAGTAGAAGAAGAGACGGAAGTAGAGATTAAATTAACTGATTTGACGGCAAATGCAGATGTGTATTTACTTCCGCAAAAAGGCAAGGCAATAGACAAGTCGAAAAATGGCGGAAAGCAGGATGAAACAATAAACGCTACTCTGGAACCAGATACTACTTATTATTTGCGGGTGCAACCGAGAAACAAGCGGATCGGAAATGCCGACTATAATCTTGGTTTGGAAATTGTAGAATCTACATCTGTCGATCCAGGAAACAACAAAGGAAAGGCTTTTGATATTGGGACTTTGACTGAGGATTTTAATATTGAAGAGTCTGTAGGAAAGGGCGATCGCCGAGACTTTTACAAATTCACAGTAGAAGAAGAGACGGAAGTAGATATTAAACTAACGGGTTTGACTGCTAATGCAGACTTGTATTTGTTACCCAACAAAGGACGAGTTATTGACAAGTCGAAAAATGGCAGAAAGCAGGATGAAGAAATAAATGCGACTCTGGAACCAGATACTACTTATTACTTGCGGGTACAACCAAGAAACAATAGGATAAAAAATGCCGACTATAATCTAGATTTGGAAATTGTAGAATCAGCAGAAAATCTTACCGTTACCACTCCCAATGGTGGAGAAAGAATTAAACCAGGTCGTGAAGTGGAGCTGAACTGGGAAAGCGATATTACTGATAATGTCAACATTGATTTAATTAAAGACGGTGAGTGGGAAGAAAGTATTGCTATTGATATTCTTAACGATGGCAGTTACCTTTGGGAAGTACCCCGCAGTTTGGTCGCTGGAGAAGATTATCAAATCCTGATTTACAGCGTTAACGATTTAGATGTTGCCGACGGTAGCGATGACAACTTTACGATTTTGCGGGGAGATTATCTGACCGTTACGAGTCCCAATGGTGGGGAAAGTATCGAACCGGAAACTACTGTCGATATTAACTGGGAAGGAAATATTGATGGCAAAGTCGATATTAATCTCTATAAAGATGGGGTGCTAGAAGATATTATTGCTACTGACGTTCCCAATAATCAAGGAAGTTATGCTTGGGAAGTACCTATCTACTTGGAGGGAGGGGAAGATTACCAGATTGCTATTGAAAATTTAGATTTGAATGTTAACGATATCAGTGACGAAAACTTTACTATAGTAGTAGAGGATGTGGGCATCGAAACTAAATTAAAAGCTGCTCGTAATCTTGGTTTGTTGCGAAATGAAAAAACTGTTGAGGGTTCTTTGACGGAAGAAAACTCTGAGCAACTCTACCGTTTTCGACTGAAAAAAGAGTTGAATTTTAATCTCTTGTTAGATGAGCTGAATAATGATGCTAGTGTGGAATTATTCCAAGATAGCAACCGTAACGGTAAATTTGAACCAGAAGAATTGCTAGAATTTTCCACCCTCGAAGGTAACACAGATGAGGAAATTAATACTTTGCTATCTGCGGGAAATTATTATCTCCGGGTTTGGCAAGAAGAAGGTGAGACGGATTATAATTTGAATCTGTCAGTCACCGAACCTGTGGATGATACTGAGTCACCATCGGAGATCCCGGAATTGAATTTAGATGGGTATACAGATTGGGGAACTATTCCAGAGAGCCAAAATGCAACAGGTGAAATTGATGATGAAAACCCTATAGAGGTTTATCGTTTTAATCTGGATGCGGAATCCAATTTAGATATTAATCTTAAAGGTTTGAGTGCAAATGCAGACCTTATATTGGGGCAGGATGGTAATGAAAATGGCATCATCGACTTTGAAGATTTCATAGAAATCTCAGAGGAAGAGGAAAGTGACGCCGAAAACATTAATACTGACTTGCCACCTGGGGATTATTTTGTCATGGTGAGGCAGTTTGAGGGGGCGACTGAGTACGAACTAGATGTAGCGGTGGAAGAGATTAAGAAAGTGCCTAAAGATAAGGCGGGTAATACTGTATCAGAAGCCAAAGATTTAGGAGTAATTTCCGGTAAAGTCGATCCAATTAAAGATTTTGTAGGCAATCTGGATACAGACGACTTCTATAGTTTCAGTTTAGAGGAACCCAGGAAATTTAGTTTAGAGCTGAAAAATCTGGAAGCTGATGTCAGAGTGGAATTAGGTCAGGATATAGATGGAGATGGGATTGTTTCCTTTAATGAGAGTATAGCGATCGCTGACTCGACGGAAACAAATAAAATCGAAATCGCTTTCGATAATCTAGCAGCAGGGGAGGATTACATTATCCAGGTTTCCCAATTAGAAGGAGATGGCAATTACACTCTAGACTTGGAAACCAAAGCAGTTAAAGGTTTGCCAGATGATAACGCGGGGAATAACTTAGCAGAAGCTCTAGATTTAGGTAATATCGGCGATAGTTTTAGTCCCGTGAGAGATTATGTCGGTGTTGAAGATACCGACGACTTCTACCGGATTAACTTGACGCAAGAAAGGGACGTGGAAATCAGGCTCGATGGATTGAATGCACAAGTTGATTTGCAGTTAATTCTAGACAGTAATGGTAATGGAGAAATTGATGATGGCGAGATTATAGAATCCGTGCAGTCTTTCGCTCTTGAGCTTGATGATGACGAGCTTGAGGAAATATCGGAGGAGGTAAACTTCAAATCCCAATCCCTAGCAGTGCGGAACTTAAGTAAAGGTGAATATTTTGTCCGAGTCTCTGCTTATGATGGGGATACTAATTATAAGTTAGACTTGATTACTCAGAAAGCAGGTGAAGTAGCGGAGTTAGAAGAACCTATTGCTGAAGGAGATCAAGGGAACAGTCTGGTGAGTACTTTCTCTGGTTTTTCCACAATTCGCGTTAACGAACGAGATTTAGGCAATCTGGATTTGAATAAATGGGAAACAATGAGTGGTCGCGTTGACGGTTTGATTAGCGATTATACAGCTAAGTTTACTCTCGATCGACCTACGCAGCTTTACGCCTATCTATATGGGTTGCAAGCTGACGCCGATGTACAAGTGATTCGAGACTGGAACAACAACGGCCGATATGATACTGGGGATGTGGTAATTGGTAGAAGTCAGAAATGGGGCACTAGCAGCGAATGGATTTCCCAACGAAATTTGTCAGCAGGTAATTATTTAGTCCGTGCATATCGCTATGGTAGCGCACAAACTAATTTTACTCTCGCCATATATGGACAGCCAGATGATTTTAACAAAAATTATGGTTTTGGTTTAGTTGATGCTGCTGCTGCCGTCGCCAGGGCTGCTAATCGACCTGATTTTGCTGATGTTCGTAACTTAGGAGGCAATGATTGGTCTCGCGACTTGATTAACGCTCCTGAAGCTTGGGCACAAGGATACAAAGGTCAGGGAGTAAAAGTTGCAGTATTAGATTCAGGACTTGATTATAATCATCCAGATATTACTGGCAACTGGTGGCTGAATTCTGATGAGGTTTGGAACAATGGCAAGGATGATGATAATAATGGTTATGTTGATGACCGATATGGCTATGATTTTGTGAACCCATTATCTCGTGTAGCATGGGATGAAGGAACTGCTAGTTCCAATGGTAGAGGTCACGGTACTCACGTTGCTGGAATTATTCTTGATACAGCACCAGAAGCTGAGATTATGGCTGTAAGAGCTATACCAGCAAACGATCAAGAAACTGCTAACGCTATCAGATATGCAATTAAAAATGGAGCTGATATCATTAATATGAGCTTAGGTTGGTATGAAAATGGACAGTCTCAAGTCCCCGAAGTTAAGGAGGCACTTCAAGAGGCCAGAAATGCAGGTATAGCTGTATTCATGGCATCAGGTAACGAAAAAGATTCTCCTCATTACTATACTAAACCTAATTTCCCCGCTGGATACGCCAAAAACTATCTGGGTACAGCAGTGGGTTCTGTAGATCGCAATCTCAAGGTTGCTTCCTCTTCTAACCCTGCCAATCCTAGTGCCAGTGACAGCTCATACTCCTTTGTCGTTGCTCCTGGGGTTGGGATTAGATCTGCCGTACCATCAGCAGTTAATAGTACCCGCTATCAATTCAAATCAGGTACATCTATGGCGACACCTCATGTTGCTGGTGTTGCAGCTTTGATGCTATCAGCAAATCCAAATCTAGCACCTTGGCAAATTGAAGATCTTCTAGAAGGAACTACCAATCCAGCCGGAATAACTGTTTAGCTAGTCGTTTCGGAGCGCATTGAATATTAATCTTTAGCTAACTCCTACAATTTAAAAAAACGCACTCGGTTGATAACCAGTAGTGCGTTTTTTTTTGGTAAATTTACGGATAATATCATGTCCGGTTGAACAGTTATAAATAATTAGGGAGGAGACAGGAGACAGGAGACAGGAGACAGGAGAAAAGAGGGAGGAGTCATATAGAATCCGGGTAATTAGTTATCGTATCGCGCTCCG
>JBFRWR010000608.1:0-2817 GCA_051439685.1 Trichodesmium sp. | reverse complement strand
CAAAAAAGAATGAAAGCATGAAAAAATAACCAAGTGCTTTTCTGATACCCTCCCTCAAAAATTCTGGATATTCTTGCTGCAACTGTATCAACTCATTTTCGATTTTCACCTTTATCTCTTCAGTTTCAAGTGCTTTATAGAGATGTTCAAATCTCAAAGACTCACAACGACGGATGAGAGTAAGCGATCGCCTCTCTTGTTTTTCCGACTCCAACTTTTGTTGAATTTCTTGTTGGTTTTGTTGCTCTTGCGATCGCCTCTCTTCCCTTTCCCTCTCCAATTTTTCTTTCTCTTCTTGCCGTTGTTTTTCCTCCTCTGCCAAATTTTGATAGTATGCACGTTGTCTACTCTCAAATTCTTCACCTTCCTTACCCAAAGAAGAATTATTCATGTTTATTTTCCTCCCTTATTCACTTGAGTAACCAAATATTGAAAAGCAGCAGGTACAGACTCAAAAGCTTTATGCTCAATATTTTCAAATATCCCCTTACTTCCCGCACCATTAACTAACAAAACCTCAGCGTTGCTCTGAAACTCGGCATCTTGAATACCAACATTATCCAAACCATCAGTAATAAATACGGCATACCGTTGAGGTGTTTGTCTCCAAGTCTCATCACTCTCTGCTAGAAATAACTTTGCTCTGTTCACCCCTCCTTGAATATCACTGCTACCACAATTAACAGGATGTGATAAAATAGGTTGAAGTTGAGTTGTCATAAACTCCTGAATTTTTGCCTCGCTCTGACTTTGCCACTGTTGCACCGAATTTTGATAACTCGCTAAAATTTGCAAATCATTTTGACGCAACGTTTCATATTCAGCTAATTTTTGTTTATGCTCATTCTTTTGTTCCCTGTATGTAAAAGCATTACCCTGGTTTGTAGGTTCGACAGGTGCAACAGGATGATTAAAACCTGCATTGACTAACACAGGTTGTTGTTCGACTCTAATTCTTGCTAGGGGGCGGTTACTGTCATAACAAAAAGTTCCTACTGCTATCTCCCCACCATGTTTCTTTAATAGGAGTAACAATAACTGAAAATCTTGGAGTTGTGGTTGTTCGATGCGACTCCAGTTAACACTACCCGTTTTATCCATGATAATTGCCACTTGCACCGGAAGTGACTGAGGTTGATTTTGTAAAGCAGTTTTGACTTCTGCTAAAGGTTCAGATATAGTAGAGGATATGGTATTAGTCGAAGTTTTGCTCTCAACTTTTCCAGCACAACTTGCCAAAAAGCTGGCTAAAATAGCCAGAATAATTAGATAAGGTTTTTTGATGAGTGTGGTCATTGTCCTTTAATTGTTAAGTTGATAATTTTGGGCCATATAAGACCGTAAATTATCTGTTCTTACAATTACTTAACGAGTTGAAGCGACTGAAGTTATGCAATCAAAAAATATCAGTTTGTAGGGGTAAATATGTTAAGCTATCTAATTTACGTTCCTTAGAACAACAATCAAAAAATTAACTAAAAGAAAAAGTTAGAAAATAATTATGATGGCAAATAATCAATCATTTCAGAAAAACCGGATAGTAATAAAAGACGAGCCACGGGATTCAACAATCTGGGATTTAATTCAGCCAAAAAATACTGATATTGTCATTGGCTCCTGTTATAAATCAGGCACAACTTTAACTCAACAAATAATTAATCTAATGGTTAATGGTGATGATAATTTTGCATCTATACATGATATTAGTCCCTGGATAGAAGAAATTTTTCTTACTCCCCCAGAAAATAAAAAATCTTGGATAGAAAGTTTATCAAGTCCCAGAATTTTCAAAAGTCATCTATTGTTTGAAGCTTTACCATACTATCCTGAATGGAAATACATTTATTTAGCAAGAGATGGCAGAGATGTGGGAGTATCTTACTATGATCATCTTCGCTCTTTCTTGCCTAAATATTTCCATGAAAATTTACCAGAAAATTTTGGAGATTTTTGGGATGATTGGGTAGAAACAAAAGAGGATAAAGTTGAGTATTGGTCTTATTGGAAACATATAAAAAGTTGGTGGCAGGTGAGAAATTTACCGAATGTACTTTTAGTTCACTATCAGAATTTAATCTATGATAAATCTCAAGCAATTGATAGAATTTATCAGTTTCTGAATCTAGATATTAATCAGTCAAAAAAAGAGATGATTTTAGAAAAAAGTTCTCTAGAATATATGAAGTTAAATTGGCAAAAATTTCAGCCTGTAGGAGTATTCCAACCCAATACTTTTATTAATAAAGGAGTGAATGGTCGGTGGCAAAATTTATTAACTGCTGAACAGCTAAAAAGATATGAGATAATTATATCTGAAGAATTAGAACCAGAATGTGCTAATTGGGTGAAAAATGCTGGTTTTTTACCTGCAATTAAGTAAACTAGAATAGGGTGAAATATATGATGTTTTAATCAGTAGTCTTCATAGTTTAAAAAAAATTAAATTAGTTATAGCAATCCTATTTTATTCGTGGCAAAAATCTTACTGCCTTTTAGGCAATAGGCAACAGGCAACAGGCAACAGCTAAGAGTTTCAACTTTTTTATCTACTTTTTGATTTGTCGCGACCTATTTAGGATTGCTATATAGAAAAAATAAATATTGACGATATCTAATAATTTATTTGACAATATGTTACATTTAACTATACAATTCACGAATTAATACTTTGATTAATTCAATTGATAAATTGACAAAATTACCAGATAATATGGAATTTAACACTCTAATAGACCTCCTAAACTATAGAACGGTAAATCAACCTGAACAACAAACCTATACTTTTCTCCAAGATGGTGAAACAGAAAGTGGTAGTCT
>JBFRWR010000607.1:0-8232 GCA_051439685.1 Trichodesmium sp. | reverse complement strand
ATAATCCGGTTGAATAGTCGTCATTGCGACGATAGGAAGCAATCTCCTAAAAGCCTGAGATTGCTTCCTTCCACTCCGTTCCAGTCGCAATGACTTGGATATAGTAATTACCCGGATTTTATATTAAACTTGTAGATTATTAGTCCAAAATATGCTGTAAAATATTACAACCTTATTTAGAATTGCTATAATTATCATTTTTATCAAACCTGATAATGAGTTTAGATGCAATTTCTCTACTGGACTGACACAGCTAATTTTGTGCATGAGGGTGGGTTTATTTGATCTAATGGTTAAACTCGTTAATTTAATGTCGAACCCCCCCCTACCAAATATGGTGGTTTTTCGTAAGTCCCGATAATTCTACTGTATAGCTTTAGAGCTGACAATTCTGTATTCGTCTTACAAAAACTGGTACATTTACTGATGTAGAGCTAATCAATAAAACTTTATAATTAAATCTAAGAGCAATTCATTTTTGTCGAGCATGAATCAGAAAATTACTCTTACAAATTAATAGGTACTTTTGTAAGAGAGTGTTTGTAAACCAAAGATTAAGACAGCTAGAGTTTTTAAGATTGGTGGGTTACGGCGGACAGTTAAGATTTTGCTTCCCCAGTATAAGTATTGCCGCCTAACCCACCCTACACCTGGATTTAATATTCTTTTTACAAACAGTCTCTAAGTTCTGTTCAACCTAAATTTTTCCTTATTCAAACCTTAGTAGATTTTTACCGATGACAAACAACGTATCTGAAAGTCTTCCATATATATATACAGGGGTTGCAACTGGCGCAACCTTTTCGGCTGCAGTCGGCAACATTGGATTAATAGGTAGTTTTGGAGGTATCAGTATTGGCGCAACTCCTATTATTGGTGCTGGTGCAGTAGTTGGTGCAGCAACTTATGGTGCTTTCAAAGCTGTTACAGAATTAGACTCTACTGCTTTTGGTTTTATTGGTATGGGTAGTTATGGTGGAGTCACCCTTTCCTCTGCTATTGGTGGTATGGGGTTGAGTGTTGGCGGAACTGCTTTTGGTCTAGGAATGGGAACAATGGCAACTTGTGGCGGAATAGTTGGTCTTGGTGTTTATGGATTTTTTCAAGCTATTAACTCTTCTCCACAGAACCGAATATTTGATTCTTTTGCAACTTTTGAGGAAGTGGAGATGAAAATTTTAGATAAAGTTTCTTGGCAAGAATTTTATAACCAAGCAATGCTGGAATTAGATCCTGTTTGGGCTGAAATGGAGACAGAGGCAGAATTTGCAGACCTGGAAATAGAGACAGAATTAGCACAACTAAAGGAAAATAGAGACAGTGAAAATACATCAGAGTTTTTTCTTCCTCCTCCAACAGAAAATTCAGAGTTACAACCACAGCAAAAGTTAGTTTGGAAATGTACAAAAGTTATCGAAGCACATACTACCTCAGTTAATGGTTTAGCTATTAGTCGGGATAGTCAAACTTTAGCTACAGCAAATAGTCCTCGCTCCCTTAGTCTCTGGAATATCAAAACAGGCAAACTTCTCTATACTTTTTTCGGATATTCACAGGAGGTGCAAACTGTCGCCCTCAGTCAGAAGAGTCCTATAGTTGTTAGTGGAGACTTCGAGGGAAAAATTACTACATATAATATAGATACAAAGCAACACTGTCAGACTTTTTTTGCTCCCAACTCTCCCACCAGTCACGGCGACTCTGTTTTTGCCGTAGCTATTAGCAGTGATGGTAAGAGTTTGGTTAGTGGGAGTGCGGATCGAACTGTGAGACTTTGGGAACTGGAAACAGGAAAACTCAAACGTACTTTTCCAGGTCATACAGATAAGGTTTGGGCAGTTGCTTGGAGTCGGGATGGCAAAACTATCGCTAGTGGTAGTGCTGACAAAAGTATTCGGTTGTGGAATATTAACAGTTATCAACCCCCCCGTATTCTGCAAGGACATTCTGGTTGGATAACATCTTTAGCTTTTCACCCCACTGAAAATATCCTTGCTAGTGGAAGTACAGATTTTTCAATCAAAATTTGGAGTCTGGAAACAGAATCTTTAATTGGTAATTTGCTTGGTCATACAGCACCTGTGTTTTCTATTGCTATTAGTCCTGATGGAGAAATACTTGCTAGTGGTAGTCACGATGGTACAGTAAAAATTTGGCGTTTAGCTAATGGAGAACTTTTGCAAACTTTGCCTGGTTCTTATCCGGTAGCTTTTTGCAGTGATGGGTGTTTAGTCAGTGGGGGTAATGGAAAAAATATGAAAATTTGGCATCAGGTGATGTGGGATAGTGAGGTATCTTTCTCTGGAGAATGGTGGGAAATATTAGGTGTGACACCGAATGCAGATACAAAGACAGTAAAGTTAGCTTATCGTCGTTTAGCCAGACAGTATCATCCTGATGTTAATGGCGATCGACAAGAGATTGCCAAAATGCAAATTATTAATCAAGCTTATAATCAGTTTTGGAAAAAAAGCAATTTTTGCTAAAAAATCTAGATTCATCAGTAATATCATGTCCGCTTGAACAATTATAAATAAACTACTTAGAACTCAGGAGTCAGAATTTCCTAAAGAATGCTCCGCAAACAGGAGAGAAGAAATTAATAAAAGAAGGAGAAAGTTTTTTTATCACCAATTACCCGGACATGATGCTGTGATTCCATGAAACTGGTAAAATGTTGAATATTTATGGTGAGTAATTTCAACCCTCACAAGTGAAACTTTTGAACCTGATGAGTGATGATTTAGAATATAGGAGTATAGACAAGATATCTGGATAATAGGACACTTAGGTACAGTTTTGTTAAATTTACCATATATATACTTATAGGATAGAAGTTTCAACTTAAAATTTATTCTCTTTAGTGTTGCTTAGTTTGACGCAACACAAAGGAAGCTAATGCACCGACTATTAATAAACCCATTGTAGTTGTAGGTTCTGGTACTTTTTCTGTCTCGGAGAACAAAGCACCTGAGAATTGAGCCATAAGTTTATCACCATTTTCAAGCTGTTGTGAGATTTCGCTTGCTGTTGTATTGTTAAATTGAAGTGTTATGTTACCTGCACCATCACTTTCATCGCCATCTGCACTGAAAAATGTTCCCTCTAAGATTATATCTAAGGAAACATTCTCTCCACTCTGAATAACTTCTCCTATAGAAGCACTTTCAAGATTAAATACGTTACCATCACCAAAATTTATAAATTCGTTAGGTTGTAATAAAGTATCAAATTCTACAGGTCCCTCGATAGTTGTGGGGGTATTAGCCAATTCCTGAAAGCTACCTGTTGCAGCAATGGGACTAAGAAAAAGACTACTTGGATTTGGATTAAAATTCAGTTCGTCTTCTGTAAATTCAGCCACACCAAGACCAGCAAATTGAAATTCACCAATTAAAGCAGCAGCATCAGCAGAACCAGTACCAGCAAATAAAGTACCTAAAGCGAAAGGGATAGCAGCGATGGATGCAATGATTTGGTTTTTCATGGTTTTTGGTTTCCTTTGTTTGAACTCTATGCTCTTATCATCTCCCTTTTTTCTGGAGATGGTGGTGACAAAAGTAAGTTCATTCTGGTGATTTTTCGGTTGGGTTTAAGTGAGTCACGAAGTATTGTATTGGTGAGCGTGTTTGCCGACAGAACGTGAAGTAGATGGGCAATTCTGGTGATGAGAGTCACTAAAGAAAGGGAAACTATTATTTTAATAAAGGCAACACCTTTTTCTTTAATAATTCCACCAGCTCAGGCTGCATATATTCATACTCATCTCTGATATCTAAGCAAATCACTCGCTTGTTTTTGAGCCAAGGCTGAAACTTATTTGAAAGTTTACGTTGATGAGATTTTTCCATTACAAAAATTATGTCTGCCCATTGAACAGCTTCGCTGCATAAAGGAATTTCAGCACCTCGACTCAATCCAGCCGAGTCTACCTCCAAATCTGGATATTCAGAGAATATTGTTTCAGCGGTCGGACTGCGTAATCGATTTTGACTACAAATAAATAGTATTTTATTCATATTTATAATTAGGGTTTGCGCTCAAAATTCTTATGGGTGAGGGTAGGAGACAGGAGACAGGAGACAGGAGACAGGAGAAAAGGTATGGGAGCGAGGAGGTAAGAGTAAGAATTGTAAGAATGATTTTTCTGCCCAACTCTTGCCTAAATACGCTCCTTTTTGAGCGTGAAGAGCTGAAAACCAGGCACTGGTTTCGACCCAAAAAAGGCCAATACCTTTATCTGTAAATACTTTTAGCTTGATTCAGCCAGCCCTAATTAATAGGTCAAAGTTCAAATATTAAACCATACCTCCCCATAAAACTATTGTTATGGCAGAATTTCACTCCTGACTGCTAATCAATGTGTAAGAAAATGCACGTCCACAGACAATAAAAAGTTAATTGTGATAACTCATGCACAAATCTGAACTTCACCAAAATTTAGGAGATGATAAAAACATAGAGATTTAGCAATTAAGGAGTACCTGAAAAAAAGTATTAATAGTAATAAGCCTCTGATTTAATTTATGTTTGTGTGTGTTTCGTTGTGTTGCCCCTATAGACTTAGGGGCTTTTTTTTGTGGGATATGGGTTTAGTCTTCAAATCCCTACAAGCAAATATTAACTATTTCAGGACTTACGCAAAATATGAAAATATACACCATCTGTAGGGGCGATTTCCTGCGGAATGCTGGGCAAAGGCGAATCGCCCCTACTAGATATAGCGGTTATGCTTCAATAATGGATAATTGATAATGGATAATTGATAATTACCTCTCCCTAATAAGGAAGAGGATTGAATAAAAGGAAAATTTTTTCTTGTTTCTCCTTTAAAGGAGAGGCTTTAAACCTTAATTATTCGGTAAGTTCTGTATTTATTAGCATAGGGATGTAGCTGCCGCTAGGCTCTGCCAACGCCATCTCCTTGAATCACACAATACCCATTTTGTCAAGTTTTTAATTGGTGACACGCCCTAACAAAAAAGTCAATTCATAGTTTTGAGTATTGAATTCATAGATGTTGCAGAACAAAGGGATGAATCTTTGTACTTCCTCTTTCTCTAAAACTATAATTCCTCCCATACTCCCCACACTCCCCACACCTCCTATACCCACTAATTTTTATTAAATTAGTATTAATTGATTATTTTTTAAAAAATTTTAATTATTCTCAAATGCCAAAATATTAGTTTGTGTATTATATTATCTTGGAACTGATGGCTAAAAATTGTCCAAACAGACTCAATTTAAGTAAAAAAAAATCTATGGTCAAAATTTCTTTAGAAAATATCAAAGCAAAATTTCGCAGAATATTAATATATAACATTGGAGCTAAAATCCTCAAATATTATGAAAAGTTAATTCCTAGTTATTCTTTAATTGGGGATAAAGCATTTTTTGACCCTGAAGAGTTTGAATGGACAAAAGAGATAGACGCAAATTGGATATTGATTAGAAAAGAGTTAGATGAACTCCTCAAATACCGAGATAATTTGCCAAATTTCCAAGATATTTCTCCAGACCAAGCTGATTATACTAGCCCAGATGATTTATGGAAAACATATTTTATGTATGGGTATGGGATTAAAGCAGAAAAAAATTGTCAAAGGTGTCCAGAAACAACTCGGATAATTGAAAAAATTCCAGGAATGAAAACAGCTTTCTTTTCCATATTATTACCTGGTAAACATATTCCTGAACACCGAGGTCCGTACAAAGGAGTTATTCGTTATTTATTAGCATTAAAAGTACCAGAACCAAAAGAAAAATGTCGGATTCGGGTATGTAATGAAACACATCATTGGGAAGAAGGAAAAAGCATGATGTTTGATGATTCTTTTCCCCATGAAGCTTGGAATGAAACTGATGGTGTTCGTGCAGTTTTGTTTTTAGATATTATGAGACCTATGCGTTTTCCACTTTCAATTTTCAATGAATTATTTATGAAATTAATTGCAATTTCTCCATACATTCAAGATGCTAATGTTAATCAGAAGAAGTGGGAAAAACGCTTAGATGAATTGTTTGCTCAGAAACCTGAGAAAGAAAAAGTTTCATCATCATAAATACATGAAGAAAGAATCAGCAATAACAATAGGGAAAAGTTACTTTGATGATTTAAGGATAAATTATCCATAGAATTTTTATAGTTTCTATGTTTGGGAGTGAAAAGATTTTTTTGTTTCACTAATACAATGTAATCTGAATAAAGTCAGAAGTAAAAGTTAACTAATAAACCCACTAACTCAATTGATTAATAACTATAAAAACCTCATTTTAGTTTGTGGGTGAAAATATTTTTTTTCTCACTAATTATTACCTTTTTTTTGCCATTTGAGTTTTGCTGTTTCTGACTTTATTTGTATTTTATTTGTATATTTTTAGCTGATAAATCTGTCAGATTATTGACAGCAGATTCTAGGTATTTTAGGTACAAATATTAAATATAAAACCTTTTTAACACAGGCATCTTATACCGTTTCACTGAATTCAGATTACTGAAGTCAGAAGTTAAATTTGAACGGCTAAAAATTTTTCACTGGGGGACATGAAAGACAAGACAATAGTTTCAGGCAATTATTTTAGATTTAAAGTTTTAAACTATTTGTGACATCCTTAAAGTGAATTGGTGTTACCTGTGACAATCTTACCTCACGGAGGAGAAATCCCCTATTTGATTAATTAGTAATTTTGAGGAAGATGATTTGTTTTTAGTCTACAAAAAATACCTAATACCAATTTCATGTAAAGTTGCATAGGTAAGCAAACAGCCGTCAGCTAGCCTCTTTTAGAGGAGCTTTCCTTTCCTGCATAGAATTATAAATTAATTAATTCGCCTATTATTGATAGACAGTAAACTCTGATTAAAAATTAATTCTATGCAACTTCATATTAATTTGCTATAAACTCTAATCCTGAATATTCCAAATTTTTTCTCAGATAACCTAATAGGAACTTTTGATTTAGAGCCATGCTCCGATTTATCCTCTAAAGTGATTAATATTTACAGTTTATGTTTTTACTGAAACTCCTCAGCGAGCTATAGCTACTACCTAAAACATTTTTTGAGTTTTTTGAGAATATATATATAGCTAGAGTATTTATCAGTAAGCTTGAAGTAAAATTGTATTTTTTTCTTGTTCCCTATTACCCAATTATTAATTATTAATTATTAATAATTAAATAATTCGCGCCTTGAAGCCTCCCCTTGGATAGGGGAAAAAAAGTGCTCCTGAATTTCCCGATATTCAATTCCGTAACGGTTAAAACCGTCTTGTAATTATCAATTATCCATTATCAATTATCAATTAATGAACCATCATTAGTAATTTTGTATCTCAAACTTTTTGGGGATTGCTGTAGACACATTAGCTATTAAGTTTTAGGGCAAAATCCTCAATTGTAAAATAGTTATCATACTCAAACACAAACATCTGATAAAAAATAGAAACTCAATCAAAAACTACTAATAAATATTAATTATTCACACCCCAGTTATACACTCTATAACTATTAACTATTAATTATTTCAAATTAACAAAAAAATCAAACTATATATTTATTTGGAGAGAGTAGTGGGTTACGATTTTGATGCAATTATTATTGGCAGTGGTGCAGGAGGAGGAACGATCGCCCATACTCTAGCAAAAGCTGGTAAAAAGGTTCTCCTAGTAGAACGTGGCCCAAGATTTAGTGACGTTGAAGCTTTCCAAGATGAGCAACGAATGTTAATCAATAAAGAAGCATTTGACGATCGCCAGATTGAAGTTAATGGACGTACTGCCAGACTTCACATCGCTGGAATATTAGGAGGTGGAACTGCCTTATATGGTGGGGTATTAATGCGTCCAAGTCCTTACGACTTCCACCCAGGCAAATTTTATGACAAATGGCTGCCTCGTCATCTGTGGGATTGGCCAATTACTTACGAAGAGATGGCTCCCTACTTCGACGAGGCAGAAAAGTTATTTCATGTTGCTGGAGATAAACCAGAAAAAATTCCTAATGTAGGAACACCAAGCAACGGTTATCCAGCTACAGTTCCGCCACTTGAACCAATTAACCAACAATTGGAAAAGGGTATAAAGGATGCGGGGTTAATGCCATTTCATCTGCCTTTTGCCATAGACTTCGATAGTTGTCTACGTTGTTCTAAATGTCCTGGTTTTTACTGTCCGAATGAAGCTCGTGGCTCTACAGTGGTGCGTGCTATTGATAAGGCAACTCTTAATT
>JBFRWR010000606.1:0-9391 GCA_051439685.1 Trichodesmium sp. | reverse complement strand
GAACCCCACCCAGACGAAAATAGATTTGATTCTGCTCATGTTGGAGTGAGTGATGTCTACTTCAGTGACGGTCTATACTGGATGTGGTATTTGGGTGGCGATCGCCAAGTTCTAGAAGTAGGAAAGTTTCAAGCTAAAGGTATTCAGATGCTGCCTGGTTGTGCAATTTCTCGCGATGGCATTAATTGGGTGAGATTGGAAGGTCCCCACCGAGGTGCATTCCTGAGTCCTGGTCAATCAGGAGAATTTGATGCTTTATTTTGTACTTGGCCACAAGTGCTTCGAGATGACTCCTCCTGGAAAATGTACTACCACACCCTCAGCCCAGAAAGATTATTTTTAGTAGGTTTAGCAGTTTCCCAAGATGGTTTTCAGTGGGAGAAAGTCGGTCAAATTTTAGGACCAGGAGAACCGGGAAGCTTTGATGAACGGGGTATTGCTACTCGTCACGTCCTGAAAATAGACGGTCAGTATTTGATGTTTTACGAAGGAGTAAACCAGAGTGGATATCATTCTATTGGTTTGGCTATTTCCTCTGATGGCATTGATTGGGAAAAACAACCAGGTTCAGAAGTTGGTGGGTCTATTTTTAGTCATGCTCCTAAAGGTTCTGGTCGTTGGGATGCACGGGCGCTCGGTACTCCCTGTGTTGTACCAATGGCAGATGGTAGTTTTCGGATGTACTATATCGGTGCTAATGAAGGTGGTCACGATGAGCTATCAAGTCAGCATCAAATAGGTTTAGCAGTTAGTGATGGTTCTAATTTTCGTAAGTGGTATAGATGGGGAGATTAATGAAGTCAGAAGTCAGAAGTCAGAAGTTGTTTTTGTAACGGGGATTTATGCCCCGCTCCAAAAACATTTCGCCGATCCAGGCGGGGCTTTAAACCGAATTATTTTGGTAATGGGACTTTTGTCCTGTTTTTAGGATATGCAATTTCAATGCCTCTAAGCCTAATCGGGTAAAATTGACGCGGAGACGCGGAGACACGGAGACGGGGAGAGGGTAATGGGACTTTTATCCTGTTTTTAGGATATGCAATTTCAATGCCTCTCAGAGACTCTTTGTAAAAGGAATATTAAATCCAGGCGTAGGGTGGGGAGGGTGAGGCGGCAATAATTATGAACCGGAACCAAAATTTAACTTTCCGCACCCCACCCACCGACAATTAATTACTCTAACCCTCTTAATCTTTACTTTACAAACATTCTCTAAGTCTAATCAGGTAAAATAATACAAATTCAAGATAAATTGGAGAATAAATATGAATCTACAAGAACAAAATTGGACTAACCTATTCGGAAATTATACCCCAGAAGGAATAGCTTGGTATGGTATTTGGACTAGATATTCCCCAGAGTTAGAAGTCATAAAATCTTATCAAGGAATCAGAAATTTTTCAGCTAATGAGGATAAAACAGTAATTACTCACCGCAATAATTATACTTATGCTGATGGTACTACTGAAGAAATTCAATGGGAAATTGAGAAAGAAATTGCTAATCAACCAGATGGCTTAATTCATCCAGCATTAAAATTAACTAGGGCGCTTTCTTTTGGTGAAGGAGCTAACGGTGTGCTAAGTCCACAATTAGAATCAGGGAATCGTTTTGGCTGTGAATTATTTTTCCTGCATCAAAATTTTCGGACTAGCGTTGTTCCTATTTATGCAGAGAGTGGTGAGCTAGCAAGATTTACACAAATCCGCGAACATCTTAATAGTTATCCTGACGAAAAACCAGGAGCAGAATTAAAGAATATATCGGGAAATTGGGTAGGAAAAAAAGAGTCTATGACTCCCGGATTACAAATTCAGCAAGAACCTGAAATGATAGAACTTCAGTTAGAACCAACTCAAGGGAAAAATAAAACATTTTTTCTGCCTGATGGTATAGTTATTAATGTTCCTGAAAAGGTAAAAATAGGAGAAGAATTTGAATTAGTAGCAGGTAAGATGGTGATAGAAAATAAGTATAAAAGGATGACTCTTAAATATGATAAAGATGGCAAATTCAAACAGTTAATTTCTGAAGTTTTTGACCGGAAAGATTAAACTGGAAAAATGTCATTTCAGTATTTGTTTGTAGGTTGGGTAGTTCGCGCAATTCCTTCGCAGCATGGAAAAGAAACCCAACTCGCTTCCTGCTGAGAAGTTGGGTTTCACTTCCTTCTACCCAACCTACTTTAAACAACAGAACTTGATCCCCCTTTCCAATAAACCGGGTTTATTACCCTAATGATTTTCACATCACGAAATTTCCGACCTAAACCCGGTTTCTGTGTAATATTATGTCCGTTGCTATGGTTCCGTGTAAAGGAGAGGGTTATGTCTATAGGAAATTTAACCCTTCTTCCTTCTTCCTTCTTCCTTCTTTATGATATAATGGCAAACCGATCGCTTATACATTAAAAAGGATTAAATTTACCAATGGTAACAAATATATCCCATAACAAATCTCTTCCTAACTGGGAAGAATTACTACAGGTTGCCCAAGAAAATACCACAGCAAAATGGATATTAAGAAAAGATCAAAGTCCTAGGACTGCCACAATATCTAGTTATATCGAGCAATTAAACTCTGGGGAAAAACCTTCTGTTTTGCTTTATCGAGATACTAATGCTTGGTGTCCTTTTTGTGAAAGAGTGTGGTTTGCCTTAGAAGAAAAACAAATCCCTTTTGAAGTTGAGTTGATTAACTTAAGAGACAAGCCACAATGGTACATGGATATGGTACCTACTGGGTTAGTTCCGGCAGTGAAAATTGAAGGAGAGTTAGTGTATGAGTCTAAAGATATTTTACTTGCTTTAGAACAGAAATTTGATAGCTGTCCTCTATTGCCGAGGGAACCTCAAGAAAGGTCCGTAGCTTTAGAGATGATTGAAGCTTTTGACAGTAATGGTTTAGTTAAGGTAGGATATCAGTTTCTTTCTAATTCTCAGCTGAATACAGAAATGACACCGGAAGAAAAAGAGGCACAACTGCTGAATTTACAAACAACTTTTGAGACTAAATTAGACCAGTTGGAGGAAACATTAGGTAAGTATCCTGGTGTTTATTTTATGCATGAGTTTAGCTTGGTGGATATAATGTATACTCCTGGTCTCAGAAGGTTAGCAGCAAATTTACCAGTATTTCGGGGGTATTCTATATATAATAACGATCGCTTTCCTCGAATTAATCAATGGCTCATGGCGATCGACCAACGTCCGGCTTATCAACGTGTGAAACCCAATACTCGAACTAATAAGTTGGTCATGCAAAGTATATTTCGTTTACAACCTATTTACGAGGGTAAACCAGAACCGCAAGCAGAATTTGCAAGTCAGGAAAAAGACTATCGGATGGAAGCAGCAGGAAGATTAAGTGGTAACTATCAAACTGTTGTTGCTGATATTCTCAAAAATTCAGGAATTAAAGCATGGGTAAGTCAGGATAGTTTACCAAAAATTGAATCAGTTATTGACCTTTATTTAAGACGTTTGGTTTATTATTTAATTGAGGGTAGTATTCCATCATTTTCCCATCGCTCAGTTGATCCTAAAACTGAAGAACAAAACGAAGTTAAGGAGAAAGCTGCTACTGATGCTGCTATTGGAGCGATCGCTCTTGCCTATATCAGAAATAGGGTTTGTGTCCCTCGTGACATGAGTGCAAATGCTGCAGTTGCTTTTCAAACAGCAATTGATACTATGTTGTCTTGTATCTACTAGCTCGTCTAGACTAAAATTGTGGCTAAAACCTAACCCCCCGACCCCCTTCCCTGCAAGGGAAGGGGGAGAAACTCCCCTCTCCTTGTAGTCGAATTGCACAGCTAATTTTGTGCATTAGGAGGGGTTTAATTAATCTGAGGGTAAGCATAAAAAATTCTACCAAAACCCGCCCCTACTATTGCAACATTTTAGGCATTACATAATTGCGGGATGATTATGTCAGAGAACAGAAACCATAATCTCTGTGTCCCCGTGTCACCCGAAATCATCCCAGTATTCAGCAACGCCACATTTTAGGTGTGTCAGGCCACTACAATCAAATTGCTATTTCCTCTTTTTGTTCTCACTCTTATTCCGAAAAATTTCTCCAGCAATAGCTATTGCTCCTGAACCTACAATTAAAATTACACTTAGAGCATTAATATCAGGTTTTACCCCTGTCCGAATACGACTAAAAATTTCCATGGGTAAAGTTGTTGCTCCACTCCCTGAAGTGAAACTAGCAATTAAAAAATCATCCATACTTAAGACAAAAGCTAGGAGACATCCAGAGACAATACCTGGTAGTAATTGAGGTAATAATACTTGAATAAAAGCTTCTACTGGAGTAGCTCCTAAGTCAAGAGCAGCTTCTTCTAGATTAGGATCTAAATCTGCTAATCTTGTGGAGACAACTAAGCCTACATAAGATAAACAAAAAACAATATGAGCGGCAATAATTGTCCACATACTTAATCTAATTGCCATTGCTGCGAGAAATACCAAGGTAGCTACAGCGATCGCTATATCGGGAATAATTAATGGCAAGTAAGAAACACCTAGATATAATGATTTACCACGAAATTTATATTTGGCTAAACCTACTGCCATTAAGGTGCCGATAACTGCAGCAATTGCCACAGCAGAAATAGCTACAGTTAAACTATTTTGTAAAGCAGTTAAAACTCTGGTGTCTTCAAATAATTTGACGTACCATTGCAGGGTAAAACCTTCCCACCCAGCACTATATTTTGATTTGTTGAAACTATAAAAAGTTAATACAAAAATTGGCAGGTACATAAAAAGGAACATTGATATTGTAAATATTACCTGCCAAGAAAGTTGTTTTTTTGTCTGAGTTTTAGACATATCTATTGGGATATCATCTTCTGGATTTATTAAAGTATTTGTCATTTTTTATTGAGCTAAATTAGAGTATTTTTTTGACTTACCTAATAATTAATAATTACCATATCTGGATAATTATTTATAATATTTTTTTCTCCTCATATTTAATCTTTTTCCACTCCTGAATGTAGGGGTAAATCGTGATTCAATCCTACATTTTCATTTGCAAAATAGTAATTAATTTTGACTGTTGAATTTTTACTTTATTTAGATGGTTTTCCATCACCAAATTTGAGTAAAAGAGCGATCGCTATACTTACTCCTAATATTAATACCATGCTCAAGGCTGAACCAAAACCCCAGTTTTGAGTTGCTCCTAAAAATTGATTATAAATTAATCTAGCAGCGGTCATACTTGACGCTCCACCCAATAATTCTGGGTCAACAAAATCTCCAAGAGAACTAATAAAAACTAATAAAGAACCTGCTGCAATACCAGGTAATGCTTGGGGAACTGTTACTTTCCAAAAAGTCTGTACGGGAGTTGCTCCTAAATCAGCGGATGCTTCTAATAATCTCGTGTCTAATTTTTCTAAGGAAGCATAAAGAACTGTGACAATATAGGGTAAATAACTATAACTCATGCCGATAAAAACTGCCGGAGTTCGATTCAATAATTCTAATGGAGGTAATCCAATTATGCCAATAATTGAGTTTAAAACACCAGTGGGACGTAAAATTGTAATCCAAGCATAAGACCGTAATAAAGAAGATGTCCAAAGTGGTAAAATAAAACCTAATAATAGCAAATTTCGCCATTTTTTGGGTGACATTAAAGCAATCCAATAAGCCACAGGAAATCCTAACAATAAACATAAGATTGTTGTACCTAAAGCAAAGTATATTGAACGCCAAATTACTTTTAAATTTGTGGCATCAAATACTCGTAAATAGTTACCGAGACCATCAGGATTAACTAAGTCTCCAGGTCGGATATTTTCGACTAAGCTCAATTGAAAAATTACTAAGGTTGGCAATACTAATAATAAGAGTAACCATAAGCCAGCGGGAGTTAGTAAAATTATAGGACCTAAGAGTTTAGAAAAGACTTGACCTATACTATTTTTTGACTGAGAATTTGGCAAAGTCGGAGGTGATGGTTTAGTAGATGTAGTCATAGTTTAAAAGTGAAAATTTAAGAGTCAAAATTTAAAAGAACTATATAATATTAGGTAAGGATTCAGCCATCAGCTATCAGCCATGATATAAAATCCGGGTAATTAGTTATCCTATCGCCCTCGGAGTCAGGAGACGCCGAGAAAGAAAGGATTTGAATAGCATAAATTTTTAAATTCGTATTCAATATAACATTTGTATTAACAGGAAGTAATTAGTGCGATTACTGTATAACTGGATTTTATATCAACTATATGCTTTTAATTTTTGATAAAAGCTTTATGATTCAGAAATTTCATCTGACGACAAAATCTAGTTTTCAAGTCTATATTTGTTTAAATATTCTCCTTAAGGTTGAGGTTTTTATTGGTGACAGCTAATAACTTAATTCTTACAATATTAGTTGCGGTACTAAGAGATTTTTTATCTAATTTATCTAATAAGTATTCACAGGGAAAATATTTACTAATTTCTCTATAAATAGAAGGTTTGATAACTTGATTTTGCGGTTAAGATATTCCTAGATTTTTAAGTGATAAATATAAAATTTGTCTGAATTTATTCATCCTTATTCTTTATTTCTTTGTGATTAATTTGGAGATTTATTTGCTCCTTTTTTCCTTTTTATTTCTGCTTCCTGATGACCATAAAATCATGTCTCAAGCTCACCTTTTAAAGGGAATAAAAAAAAGAAAATTCATTGAATATTTTCAAGCATCTGGCTTCCCTACGGAATGTTGCGCAAAGAGCTATTGGTAATTTTAACCCAGTTACAACCCAGGGAGCTAACTGATATAGCGCTACGCGCTATGGTTAGGACAGTTGTAAATCCTGGAACCCTTTAATAGTCTACTGTCCCTTCTTCCCTATTCCCTATTCACGCTTCGCGTAGCGCTATAACTGAAATCATCCACTTCTGAGTCTAGTCCAATATTTATCAAAAATTTCTTCAGATGAACCTAGCGGAGCTAAACTTTCACACTTGGCAATGACTGACTCTGGTGGAAATAAAGTCGGGTCTTCTCTCAGCTCTTTTGGCAATTTTTGATAAGCTACTTGAGACGCTGTAGCGAAACTAAGTCTTTCGACAATTTTAGCTGCTATGTCTGGCTGTAACATAAAGTTAATCCACTGATAAGCGCCTTCTGGGTTGGGGGCAGTTTTCGGAATGACTAATGTATCTGTCCATAAGGAAGAACCACTGCGGGGAGTAATATATTCTAAGTCTTCATTTTCTGGTTTAATTTCTACTGCATCAGAAGAATAACACATGGCAACTAACAAATCTTCTACTAAAATTTGAGACCGCCAACCATCTGTAGTAAAAGAGGCGATCGCTGGTCTGAGAATTAGCAATTCTTGATACGCCTTTCTAATATGTTCTGGATTTGTGGTATTATAGGAATAGCCTAATTTGCGTAAAGCACAACCCATTACCTCTCGGACATCATTTACTAATGTAATTCTTTTGGATAGTAAATCTCGATTTTCCCAGAGATATTCCCAGTCAGAAGGTACAGTTGGTAACAATTTTTTGTTGTAAATTAAACCAGTTGTCCCCCAACTTATGGGTACACTATAACGGCCATCAGGGTCATATATAGGGTCTTGAAATTCAGGAAAAAGATCGTCTAAACCAAGAATTAGGGAACGGTCTAATTCTGTCAACAAATTGAGGGAAGCCATTTTCTGCACCATATAATCAGATGGATAAATGATGCTATAAGCTCCACCCCCCCCTGCTTGAACTCTAGCAAGCATTGACTCATTAGAGTCAAACACATCAGCAACTACTTTGATACCTGTCTCATCGTAGAAGCGATCGAGCAAGTCTTGATCTGTGTACCCAGCCCAAGTATATATATATAGTAAATCTCGGTTCCCTTGGATGTTGGGGTTAGATTTAACTTCGGCTAATCTCCAACCGCAACTAGAAAGGGTTGAAACCGCGATGGTAGCTGCTGACGTTTTCAGAAATTTACGTCTGGTAGATGCAGCTATATTATTTCGCTGATATTTTTGTAAATTAGTTGGAGGCACAGTGGTTACGAAAAGTTCAAAGTCTAAAGTAAGTTTACATTATTAAGTTTGACTGGGTTGATTATTTTTGTTATCTTGCTTCATGCAAAGCTAAACAATCTTGTTTTGCCCAGTAAACATAGATAGGAGTATCCGAGTTGGGTAAAGTTCCTTCTGTGTTTGGCTGCCTAACCATGATGCGTTCGCCAGACAATAACTTCACCATATAATGTACATGAGCTCCCATATACATCACATTCATCAACCTCCCTTCAATACAATTTTCTAATACATCTGGGACCTGAAGACTAAGATTAATTTTTTCTGGTCGCACACTGACAACAACAGAAGCACCTGGATAAATTTCTCCATTTTTAGAGTTTTCGCTAGCTACTGACTTTTGTACAGTAATTTTCAGACCACTATTTGTCTCAACAAGTATTGTAGAATTTTCGGTAAACTCGACTGTTCCCTGAAATAAATTTGTATCTCCAATAAAGTCTGCCACAAATGGACTTCCGGGACGCTCGTAAATTTCTTGAGGAGAACCTATTTGTTCAATTCTACCCTCGTGCATAACTGCAATCCGGTCAGACATACTCATGGCCTCTTCTTGGTCGTGAGTCACCATTACAAAAGTCACGCCCAAATCTCGATGTAGATTGGACAATTCCATTTGCATTTGTTTGCGGAGTTTCAAGTCTAAGGCCCCCAAAGGTTCATCCAATAATAATACTGCTGGACGATTTACTAAGGCCCTGGCTAAAGCGACCCGTTGTTGTTGACCACCAGATATTTGATTGGGATAGCGATCGGCAAATTTCTCCATTTTTACTAACCGCAAAGCTTGCGCGACTTTTTCTTCGGTTTCTGCTCTTCCTAAACGTTTAATTCGTAGTCCAAAAGCAATATTATCTTTGACAGTTAGATGATTAAATAGAGCGTAGCTTTGAAAAACGGTATTGACTGGCCGACGGTAAGGAGGGGTTTGGCTCATAGATTTGCCCCTGATCATAATTTCACCTGCGGAGGGGGTTTCAAATCCGGCGATTAAACGTAATGTTGTAGTTTTACCACAGCCAGAGGGTCCGAGAATACTAAAAAATTCTCCTTGACGGATATTTAGGTCAACAGCTCGTACTACTGTATGGCCTTCAAATACTTTGAATACCTTACGCAGTTCAACGTCGTTTTGGGTGTTGGTTACTGTGGTCCCAATATTCAGTGCAGTTTGAGTCATAATTGCTATATTTTGATTAGGGAATATGCTCTGGGAAGTTGGGTCTTAATTAATTTAAGTATCAGATTTTCCCGTATTCTAGCAGTTTGTGCTATTGGAGTTCACAAATTTATCAACAGGCAGTTTAGTTAAGGGT
>JBFRWR010000605.1:0-2993 GCA_051439685.1 Trichodesmium sp. | reverse complement strand
CGAAAAAGAAAGGAGCTGCTTGGCATCTTGATACTATTAGCTTCAGTTACATTATGCCAGAAGATTTGGGATATATTCTATGGATTCCCCTAGACCCCATTCAGACTCGCGAGCAACATGGAGGTCTGGCATACGTTCCCCGAACAGCTTACTCTGGGGATAACTATTTTTCTCTATTTTATCAGCTTGTCAAGAATGGAAAAGTCGATGAAGTTTGCCAACTTGAAGATTTCAAGCGTTCTAACTTTCAATATGCTTCTCAGATGGAAGAACTAGCATTAGAAAGTTGCAAGGTAGAACATGACTTTGAAGTGGGTGATGCACTTTTATTCGATAAATATGTTTGGCACAAATCTTGTCCGCTTAAAGAAGGTTTATTGCCATCGAGAAGAGCTTATGTGATGCGTCTTATTGGCGGTCACTCCCGCTACTCAAAAATATTTCTTGATGGTATGTATTCACTAATCAGAGCTGCAGGTGAAGAACCTCAAACTACTTTTGGTTATAAAGCATTAGGACACTTGAAAGATGGCGATCCTATATCTGAAGAAGTTATTGTCAGGACTTAGGTAAAATGATCTAAGTAAGTCCTGTTAAAATTGGATAAATCAGCTCTAAAAATTTTGGGATAATTAATCTAAAAAACTTTTATATATTACCGAAAAATTAAGGTATAAAGCCTCTCCAATTATGGAGAAAAAAATTCCTTTGAGCCAATCCTCTTCTTTATTAAGAAGAGGTAATTATTAATTATTAATTGTTGAAAATGCTCTCACCCTTCCCTGGAATGAATCCCTATTTAGAAGATTCAGCCTATTGGTCTAGTATACATCATTGGCTAATTACGGAAATTGATCGTTTATTAAACCAAAAGTTAGCTCCTAAATATGTAGTTGCGGTGGAAGTACGAATCTATGAAACCAGTGGAGAAAAATCTACACTTATTGGTATTCCTGATCGTATAATTACTAAAAGTTCTGATTAAACATGAGTAATAGATGAATAAAACTGTAACAGTAACCTTTGATGGGACAGCATTGCATCCAGATTCACCTTTGAATTTAAAACCAAATAAACGTTATCGCATTCAGATTATTTCTGAGGAACAATTAACCGATATTCCAAAAGAAAATGCTTGGGATATTTTGGAGAGTTTAGCAGGTACTTGTGAAGCACCGGAAGATTGGTCAATACAGCATGATCATTATTTATATGGCACTCCTAAACGCAATTTAAGCGATGAGTAAAGATAGACTGTTTTTAGATACTGTTTTTATTCAAGCAATACTTAATCCCCGCGATGAATATCATTTTCAAGCTAGACAACTATTATCTCGTGTCAGAAATGCGAATGAAGTTTGGTTGACTGAAGCAATTTTGATGGAAGTAGGAAATGCTTTAAGTTCTTTCAATCACACTCAAGTAGCAGGGTTTATTAAACAATGTTATCAAACAGATAATATCCAAGTAGTTAATGTGAATTCTGAACTTTTTCAACAAGGTTTAAATCTCTACGAATCTCGTTTGGATAAATCCTGGGGATTAGTAGATTGTATTTCCTTTGTGATAATGGAAAGGGAGAGTTTAATTAATGCTGTAACTGCTGATCGCCATTTTATTCAAGCTGGTTTTCGCGCTTTATTGCTGGAAGTATAATGAACACTATTAAAATTTTTTTACTTTGCCTCTACTTCCAGAAGATTCAGAAATTACTCTAGATTTACAAAGTATTTTACATCAAGTTTATGACCAAGGACGCTATGATTTAATAATTGACTACCAACAAAAAATTATTCCTGCTTTATCAAAAAATGATACAATTTGGGCAGCAAATATCTTGAACAAACAACGGTTAAGATAAATTATGACAACAACTCTCGCTACTCCCGATACTTCCTTAGCAACTATTCAAGCTGCTTTACCCGTCGATCCACAACCTTATATTGTTGCCGATCGCCCCACCGGATTAGTTGTAGTAGATGTACTTAATGGTTTTTGCACAGTTGGCTTTGGCCCATTAGCGCCCCAAGAGCCAGATGAACAAATTGCCACAATGGTGTCGGAAAGCGATCGCCTAGCTCGAACTTTTGTCGAAAGAGGTTGGCCAGTCTTAGCCTTCCTAGATACCCACGAACCAGGTAAACCAGAACCCCCTTATCCACCACATTGTGAAAAGGGTACAGGAGAAGAAGAACTGGTTCCTGAACTTAAATGGTTACATGATAATTCCCTAGCAACATTGGTTCCCAAGGACTGCATCAATGGATTTATCGGTTCCATTGACATAAATACCCAACATAATGTATTGTTGAACTGGATTAATAATAATAAGCTGGAATCCCTAGTTGTCGTAGGAATTTGTACTGATATCTGTGTGATGGACTTCGTTGTTACTATTCTGTCAGTCCGTAATCATGGTTTAGTGCCTACTTTAAAAGATGTGGCTGTATATGATAAAGGTTGTGCCACCTTCGATCTAACAGCAGAAATGGCAGCGGAGCAAGGTTTACCCAAAACTGCTATCCATCCACAGAAAGTATCTCACCATGTAGGGTTATATACAATGGCCGAACGTGGTGCTTTTATTGCTTCTACTATTAATCTAGAGGCTAATTCATCAATTGATAATTGATAATTACCTCTGGTTAAAACCATCAGATTGAAGAGCAGGAAATATTATTTCTTTTTTTTCCCTTAAAAGGGGAGGCTTTAAACCAGAATTATTTAATTATTAATGATTAATAATTCGGTAATATTATAAAGGCAGGATTTTCCATTTAATAATACTTAATTTTTAGACTTAAACTCAAATCCTGCTTTTATCAAGACAACAGAAGTGAGTAATTTTAACAGCATAGCAAGGTACTTTGAAAATAGAGGATAAAAAATTTATGAATACTCGATTAGCAATTGTCACAGGTGCAGGTGGTGCTGTTGGAGGTTCCTACCTCAAACATTTTTTAAAAGCAGAAAATACAAAATGTGTGGCTCTT
>JBFRWR010000604.1:0-12125 GCA_051439685.1 Trichodesmium sp. | reverse complement strand
CGCAATTCAGGGAAATAGCCACCCGATTCTGGTTCGGGGTCTGGACTAACATTATTATTAGTAATGTAGGACAGCTCTACTTTATAATCTGTGACATTACCAGTTAAGTTAGAAACCTGTATATAATACTTGCCAGGATCTAAATCAACATTATCAATATATTCACTTGACGTGCCAGGACCATCTGAACCAGCTATGAAGTTGCCATCCCTGTCGTACAAATAGATGTCGGCATCAGCTTGTAACGCCTGGGAAAAGTTGGAACCGTTCAAAGAACGCTTTCCTGTCAGCGACAAATCAACTTCGCGAGCATTGTTCAAAGTAAACTCGTAGAAGTCATTGAGGTCATTAGAGCCACCTATAGTTGATGGAAATTCTTTTCTTTCTTCTCCATCAACTAACATACCCCCATATAATTCTTGAGCATCTTCTTTGAGGTCGTTAGAATCTACACTATTGCCATCTGGGTTGCCGTAGATATATGCGCTTGGGACCCAATATTCAGTTCCAGCTACCCTAAACCAGCGACTATCAGGAGTATCCAACTGATAATCTTCTACAGTTTCGCCGTTAGTCCAAGCATCAAACTTGAGTAATTTGTGGTAGGGTTCGGCTAAACCACTTCTATCTTCGTGATTGGTACTATTGCGTAGCGAAACTCCCACATTTGGCATTGCCCAACCTGTAAAGTTGTCACGGTTAATATTGCTGTCATTTTCTCCTTCGTTTTCTGCACTCCAAGCTAAATCAAAATAGGCATCCCCACCTTGCTCATAGTAAATTGTTGCAATCCAATATTTTTCAGTTGTATCGGGCGTAAATAGATGAGTATTACCACCGTAGGCTTCACTAAATTTCCCTGGTTCTGTAATGACTTCAAGATCGCCACCATCAACTGGTAAGGCCGCGATCCAATAGCCATCATCGGATGTAACATTGAAAGTGTATTTTTTACCAGCCTCAAAATTAGCTTGCGTAAATAGTTCTAAAACAAAGTTATCATCAGGAATTGCTGACTTAGGGCTTCCTTTTCGCCAATTCCCAGAAAAACCTTTTTGTCCATTACTTAAGGTATTAGAGCCAAAATTGTTGTTTATGTCGATTGTATTTTCGTAGGAAAATGCCTTCCAATTTTCTAAAGGATAGGCTTCAACATACCACTGATTTTCAATGTCAAACTTCTCAATAGAAATTTCCTGACCATCTATAACAGCAACTGCACTATCATCCTCAGCTTTTAACCTCGCTACTTCAGTCGCACTTAACTCCTCTCCTCTAACAACAGCAGAGAAAATTGCCCCCTCATCTCCGGTAGCATCTACTATATTAATTTCAGAATCAACATAGTGACCTATTTCCTCCAAGACCACGGAAGCGATCGCTCCAGGATTAGACGCATTTAGCTCTAGCCATTCCTGAGATATATAAATACTCTCTGTCGCACCAGCAAAAGCTCCATCTGCTCCGGCAATATCGTCAGTAGAAACAACTTCTATTTCTGGAATTTGACTAAAGTCACCTGTTAACCACTGTTGAGTTATGGTATTAGCTGTCTCTACATTCCAACTATCGTCAAAAGCCAAATTCATTTTATCTGTAAAATTAGGCTCGGCAGCAAATTCTTGCAGTTGTTCGGCAACCTCAGAAGCTACTTCACCTGTTAATAAATCCTTACCTGGTAATCCACTAACGTTTAGTATACTGGGGTAGTTGGGAAGGAGTAAAGCGTCACTATCATCTGTTGTTTGAATCGGAATAATTATCTCCGAAGTCACATCACTACTAGGAATATTATTTATCCCTAACGTATCAGTTTCTTCATTACCAAAACCAGCGATCGCCTGGTCTAAAAATCCTTTTCCCTCTAATACTTCTACATCACTCATTGTCAGATTCCTATAATTTATTTATATCGGCAATCTGGTTATCAAATCAGCTCTAAGGTTGCCAAAACTTGTTAAGTTTATTGGCATAATTTGTTATAGAGAAAAACCTATAATATGCTTGATTTTTACCTTAATTAACTGACAAGATAATCTCCAAAGTATGCTAATTAAATTTGTCAATTTTTCTTGTGATTTTTTACCAAAAAAAACACCAGATCTAAATAATGTAATTAATTAAATATCCTCCCCATCAAGTTACCCAAATAATTAATAATTAAACAATTAAATAATTCGATAATTCAGGTTTAAAGCCTCCCCTTTCAAGGGGAAAAAAATAAATATTTTCCGAAGAAGTGTCAATCCTCTCCCTAAAAGGGATAGGTAATTATCAATTATCAATTATCAATTATCAATTAATGAAAGGAGATTCCAAGCAAAAGAAGTACAGATATTAACAATTAAATGTTTCCAGTGCGGGCATCTTGCCCGCGTGCGAACATCTTGCCCGCGTGGGTGTACCTCACCAAGGTGAAGTTTGTTGTAAGTATAATTAAGGCTAACTAAATACCAAAAATTATCTATATCAGTAATTCTCTAGAGATAGCGAGCCTTATCTGTAACTTTTTTCAGTATTTACACTTAATCCACCTAATTTAAGTGATGTTTTTTACCTCCAATAAATTAATCATAACTGAGTAAAAACTAACATTCAACTAGCAAAAGCTAGGAATTTTGGTTATGCTTAGGTTAGGCGTTTATCTACCAAGCATAAAATGGCATCAAAAAAAGATGAGATTTTTGCTGAAGCTGGAAAGAACTGGGATTTAGAAAGACTTTATCAGGCTTTAGCTACAGTTAAACGAAGAATCTCTCCTGGCTCTCGCAAGGGATTAACCGATACAGAAAAGCTTTATTTGCGGGGTATTCTCTGCGGTCATAGTCCCGCAGAAATAGCTAAGAAACTATTTAGAAGTCCTAAAGGTGTTGAGGTGTATGTGTGCAAAACTTTATACCACTATCTTAAGGAACTTTTGGATACATCAAGCGAACAGATGGGAAATTGGAGAAATATTCATACATGGTTGGAAGATGCGGGATACAAAACACTATTGTCTGTTGAATCTAAATTCAATAATAATTCTTTGCCTACGGAAGCATTAGTTAAAATAGTTGGTATGAATTTTGAGGATTCAAAAACATTAAATATAGATATTAATATTAAATTATCATTTCCTTCAGGTTCAGAAACAGAAGACTCAGAAGAATAATTATTCTATTTTTCCCATATCAAAAAAATTCTAATTTGTAATACTAATATTATTTTCAGATAACAGCCCGATAGACAATTTTTTCCCTTCTTAAATATCTTTTTTTTGCTATCCAAGTATATTAAACAGGACTCAGGCAAAATATGAAAATATACACGATATGTAGGGGCGATTGACCAATTGCCCCTACGAGGTTGGGGAAATATTTTTTATTAAAGTTATTTAATAAGACATGATATAATTAATGCTCAAAAATATCCTTATATTGCAACAAATCTAACCCCACAAATACAGGCAAACATTCAAAACATTGCTGGGCTAAATCCCACCTTTCCTCACGTTTTAACATCTCAATTAACTTCTCCCTAACACTTAATAAATACCGGACATCATTAGCAGCATAATTCAATTGTTGTTCAGTTAAATTAACCGCATTTCCCCAGTCAGAACTTTGAGAAGATTTATCTAGTTCTACCTTTTCTAACTCCATTACCAAATCCTTTAAACCATGTTTACCTGTATAAGTTCTGGCTAATTTACTGGCAATTTTTGTACAGAAAATAGGGGAAACTTTAATGTCTAAATGATGCTGCATCATTGCCACGTCAAACCTAGCAAAATGAAATATTTTAACTATTCCAGTTGCCTCCATTAACTGTTTCAAATTCGGTGCTTCTGTTTGCCCTTTAGCAATGCGAATAGCTGTAACTTTTCCTTGATTATCACATAGTTGCACCAAACACAAGCGATCGCGTAATGGCAATAGTCCCATTGTCTCCGTATCCACAGCAATACTATCTGCTTGTAAATAATCAGATAGGAGAGTTTCTGTTAAATCGCGATCGCATACTTGAAAATCACTCATTGCTCACCTAGAATTGTTAATTTTTTTTCAGACTTAACAATTATACTAGACAATCAAACTCAGAATTAGATAGCAACCTCCAATTCTGAGATTAATTTTTATCTATAGTGCTATGCGCTAGGGAATAGGGAATAGGGAACAGGGAACAGTAGACTGTTAAAGGGTTCCAGGATTTATAAATGTCTTAACCTTAATGCGTATTGCTATATAACCAATTTTTTTTCCATAGTTGTCAACTATGGGCAAATAGTCATTTGTTTATACACCACAGCTTGTCAATCCTCTCCCTCAAAGGGAGAGGTAATTATCAATTATCAATTATCAATTATCAATTATCAATTATCCATTATCCATTATCAATTATCAATTAATGAAAGGACTTACCCATAGCCACTACATCTAGGGGCGAATCGCGATTCGCCCCTACAGGTGCTGTATATTTTCATGTTTTGCGTAAGTCCTGACTTAATAAAATTATGTTCCTGATTTTCCCAACTGATTCGGAATAAGTATGTATAAACTATTCAAATTTTTTTTATTTGTAGATTATGCAGACAAATATCGGTTTGATCGCCTTGATCGTATTTACAGGAATTAACGTAACTTCAGAAGTTACCGCGAGTATAAGTCGTCCAGAAAAATTACAATCTGAACAACAAATACTCTCAGAAATTATTGCTCAGGGTAAGAAAAAAATTATGCCAGGGGAAGGCCGTCGTCGAGAAAGCGAAAAAGACAATAAGTCAGAGCAATCAATGACTTCCAGCCCAAGTCACCCAGTTATGGGATACGCCTAAGTGAGAGCTAGCTTCACTTAATTCTGCTTGATTAACGTTCGCATTTGTCAAATCTGCGCCACTCATTTCTACCTCATTCAGGGTTGCTCCAATTAAATCTGCATTAGTGAGATTAGCACTACGCAAATCCGCTCGATTCAAATTAGCTCTTCCTAATTTTGCTCCTGTAAGATCAGCACCAATTAGGTTAACATCACTTAAGTTAGCACTACGCAAGTCTGCATGACTAAGGTCAGCGCCGGATAGATTTGCTTGAGCGAAATCTACTCCATTGAGTTTCGCTCCACTTAAGTCAGCACCACTTAAATCAGCTTGCTTGAGATTAGTCATTGTCAATTTTTCCCCACGCAGATTTGCATTTTTGAGGCAAATTCCTCGGAAGTAACGTTTTCCGATAGAGTAGCGACTCAGGAATTTTTGAGCATCCATCTTGTTGAACTCCCTTTAATTAAAATTAATTTTCTAAAAACAGTTTATGTATACATAGTGCCAGAAATATAAAAAAATGTAGCCTAAACTACATAAAAGTTTAAATCTATGTAAATGTTTATGAAGTTAAATCTAGAGAGTTATATCATGTCCGGTTGAAAAGTAATAAATAATTACGGAGGAGTCAGGAGACAGGAGACAGGAGACAGGAGACACACCAGACGTGGAATCAACCCACCCCTAACCCCGACCGTGGAGGGGAAGCGGAACTCAGGAGTCAGAAGTTTTTTATCATTAATTATCCGGACATGATATTATTAGACATCTCCAGAAAAGAGGGAGTAGGGAGTAGGGGGAAAAATTTGACGGTTTATCCTTAATTATTATCCATAAATTATGGTTGTGCATCAGCAAAGTGTGGGATAATTCATTAATTGATAATTGATAATGGATAATTGATAATTACAAGAAGGTTAAAACTGTTACGGAATTGAAGATCGGGAAATTCAAGAGCACTTTTTTTCCCCTATCCAAGGGGAGGCTTCAAGGCGCGAATTATTTAATTATTAATAATTAATAATTGGGTAATATTATGTCCGGTTGAATGGGTTTGGAGACCAAACCCCTACGAATATTTTAGTTATTCTTATATGTAGAAGGTTTTTTGCCATTGTTATCTTACAGGTACAACTATTTCTCCATAAGGAAGGGAGGTCTCCCCACACTTCCCACACTTTCTTGACGCACTACCTAAATTATTACAGCACTTTTTAGGATGGTGAGGTACACTTTATTAATTCTCTGTTGCCTGTTGCCTGTTGCCTGTTGCCTGTTGCCTGTTGCCTAAAGTCCTAAAAATTTGTACCTCACTAACTCCGAAACTGCTGTAATTACTCTCCTGTTCCCTATTCCCTACTCCTGCAAAAAATCTATATCTTTTTCACCACTAATATTAACCAAACATCATATTACTCATCCTTTAACTTCATTTTTCCCCTCATTCTTGCCACAACTTGTAAGTCAATACTTCTATCAGTTTCATCAACTATTTCACCAGTTAATTCTTCCAAAACATCCTCAAGAGTAACCACCCCTGACATTCCTCCATATTCATCTAAAACTACCATCAAATGTTGACGATACTTCTGAAATTCTTTTAATAATAAATCTACTCTCAATGTCTCTGGAATAAATCTCACTTCTCGCATAAATTGACCAACTTTTTCATTATCTTTTCCTTCAATAATTCCTTGAAGTAATTCATATTTTAATACGACACCAAGTACATGATCGATCGCATCTCCTATGACAACAATGCGACTATGCTGAGAGGCGAGAATTTCTGATTTTACCTCAGCTAGAGTTGCATCAGTATATAAATATGTAGTAGCTATTCGAGGTGTCATAATATCAGATGCAGTTTTATCATTGAGCCGAAATACTCTTCTAATCATTTCCGCTTCATCACCTTCAATAACTCCTTCTAAATATCCTATTCTCGTCAGAAACATAATTTCTGCTTCATTCGTTGTTGGTAATTTTTTCCCCTTAGTAAAAGGTGATGTTATCTTTTCCATCAGCCATACTATCGGATTAAAGATAAAAGTTAATCCCTGCACAGGTAAAGCTACAATTAATGAAAATTGCATAGCATAACGTTCTCCTAAAGTTTTAGGAATAATTTCTCCAAAAACAATTACCAAAAATGTTAAGATTGCTGAAAAAAATCCTAACCAAGCATTTCCTAAAACTGAAGCAGCAACATTACCAATTAAAATGCTACCAACTATATTAAAAATGTTATTAATAATCACAACAGTAGCAATGGGGCGATTAATTTTTTTTCTAATTGCGTATAATGCTAATGCTGCTGATTTTTTAGACTGTGCTAACTGTTGTACTTTGATAGAAGAAACTGAAAGTAAGGCTGTTTCAGTCGCAGAACAAAGAGCAGAACCTATCAGAATAATTACAACTATAATAGTTAATTTTAGCATATTCAACTAATAATTAGATAATCTCAATAATACCATTTTTTATTGATCTATGAAACCTCCTAACTGGTTAATTGTATTAGTTCTAAGTATCGGCGTTTTAGCAATATCTACAGGTGCAATCTTAATTAGGTTTGCAAGTCTTGCTGCGGGAATGGATGGGGTAGGGTTTAGTCTCGTAATAGCTGCCTCCCGGATTACTATTGCTTCTTTATTATTAACACCCGCATGGTCAAAAATTCGGTGGCAACATCTGCAACCAGGAGCAGTAGTATATGCAGTAGCAGCGGGTGTTTGTCTTGCTGCCCATTTTCCTCTTTGGGTTACTTCTTTGTCCTATACTTCGATTACAGTTTCGACTACTCTAGTCACCACTAACCCTATTTGGGTAGCTTTATTGTCCTGGTTATGGTTCAAGGAAAAACTTTCTCGTCAGACAGTTGTGGGAATAGTGGTAGCTATGACTGGAGGACTAATGATTGGTTTAGCAGATATTAGTGGGGTAACTACGGGTAGCAACCCCCTTCTCGGAAATATTTTAGCCCTGATGGGAGCTTGGACTGCTAGTTTGTATATGCTTTTGGGACGTGAAGCTCAAAAAAGGGGTTTTGGTGTAGGGGGCTATGTTGTGCTAGTATATAGTGTAGCTGCAGTTTTATTGTTCCCGATACCCTTTATTTCCGGTGTTGGCTATTTTGGTTATTCTGGCTTAGTCTATTTTTACTTATTATTAATGGCGTTACTGCCTCAATTAATCGGACATACAAGTTTTAATTGGGCAGTGCGTTGGATTTCTCCTACTTTGGTTACTTTGGCAATTTTATTTGAACCTGTTGGAGCTAGTTTTTTAGGATATTTATTTTTCGGTGAAGTACCTTCTGTAATTGTGTTATTCGGAGCTGTTATTTTATTAGTTGGAGTTGCTATTGCTGCTCTAAGTTCTCAACAGAAATAGACAAAGAGTGTAGGGAAATTTTTGACATATTTTTTCCCTACACTATTCTCGAAAAATATTATAGAACCCCTAACAGTATCTTTGCAAAAGTGAGGATTAGGAGACAGCTATACTGGAGACAGGAGACAGGAGGCGCGGAGGCGCGGAGGCGCGGAGGCGCGGAATCAGGAGTCAGAATTTCCAAAATAGGAAAGCGAAAAAAGTATAAAAATAGCCCCAATCTCCCCATATCCCCATCTCCTCGTCCCCCGATCTCTCCAGCTAATTTTATAGATCCCAAATGGGTTCTATAAGGCAGGGAGTAGGGAGTAGGGAGTAGGGGTAATTCATGAATTACCCCTACGAGTCAGGAGAAATGGGAAATGAGTGAGCAAGTCCTCGGCAGAATTATCCCTTAATTTTTCTGCCATAGTCGGCCTCAAATCCTAACTTTTTCAGCTTTTTATACCTAAAACCTTGCACTTTTCCCAGACCAAAAAAGGAACTTACCTTTATCTATCAATGTTTTGATATTTATGAGCGCAAGCCCTATTTATGTTATGTGGACTATCCACGCTGACTACTATTAGCTGATAGCTGAAAGCTAGTTAAATCTTGAACAGGTTTAACGAAAGACTTTTGTAAAAATTGAACAGTTGCTTTCATGCTTGAACCATGAATCACTGCCCAAGTATTTGTGATTAAACAACAACTAGCAAACCACAAAAGAATGAATGTTTGTATCCTAACGACTCCCACAATATACCAACTACAAACATGAAGGATCATTGTTAAAGCATAAAGACTAGCAACTAATGCCATTAAGTTGATTTCCTCTTTACGTCTGTCGAGAGCTGTAAAAATTATTGGCTGTAAACTTGCTAGTACATTCATTGGTACTAATATGCCACAAATTGCTACACAATATGTATGTGAAAATTCAATTAAATTGTTAATTTCTAACATCTGGTAAATCTCTTTTAATGGTTGATTGATTTTGGATTTCGATTGACAGTTTGAAGATTAAAATTGAGGAAACTGCTTTTTATTTTTTCCTTTTTTCCTTTTTTTGCACTGCATCAGTCCAGAAATTAGTAAACATCATTAATATGCCTCCTAAAAAGATAGTAATTGCCATTCCAGCAGGAATTACAGTTTGCCAGTCAGTATTTTCCATGTACCTCTTGGTTTATTTATTCACTCAATTTTAGTAATTATACCTATATATGATATTGACTTTTGTCTGATAATATTAATATTTGTAAATAAATATCAATTAGACAAAAAAATTAAATAATTGTTAAAATAAGTTTATGTATACAATGAAAAACAATTTAATTAGAGCAGGTGCTAAGATAGTTAGGGCTTATACAATAGTTCAAAACAGGAATATTAAATATTAAGATTCTCTCCTAGATAAATTAAGCCTTCTCTTTTTTACCGAAAATTTGTAGTTAAAAGCCTCCCTTTTTCAGGGGATAAAAAAAAGAGCATATTCCTTATTTCAAGCCTCCTTATTGCAGAGGTACTGAGAACTGATAACTGATAACTGAAATGACCTCTTGCTTCTCCCATACTATCAAAGTATAGATTACCTATATCCGCTAGATGTACTAACTCTTAAATTTGGTTAAAATGTATAGACAAATATCAATAATTTCCAAATATCTAGATTTATAATAGTTAAATTTGTAACGAAAATTACCATTTTTTATATATGAACATTAATCAAGTTATTCCAGACAAAACAGTAGACTTAGGAATACAATATAAAGAACAAATTCACCTATCAGGTCAAATTCAGCCCCATGGTGTATTATTAGTTTTACAAGAACCAGAATTAAAAATTTTACAGGCAAGTAATAATACTTTAGAACTATTTGATATACCTGCTGCAGAACTCATTAATCAAAACTTAAGTTCTTTGTTCAGCGATAAACAAATTGAAAAACTCAGCAGAAGTTTAGAAAATAATCATCAGCTAAAAAAAGTTAATCCTGTGGAATTATCATTTGACACAAAAGATCGATCTTTCCTCTGTGATGGAATAATTCATCGTTCTGGAAATGTTTTAATTATTGAGTTAGAACCAGTTATTTCTAAATCAAATATTTCCTTTTTAAACTTCTATCATGTTGTCAGAGAAGCAGCAGCAAAAATGCAAGGTGCTGCTGACTTAAAAAGTTTATGTCAAATCATGGTTGCAGAAATCAGAAAAATCACAGGTTTTGATAGGGTAATGGTATATAGATTTGATTCTCAAGATAGTGGTTGTGTCATTGCTGAAGACAAAATAGAATCCCTAGAACCAATGTTAGGATTAAATTATCCTAGTTTAGATATTCCACCCCAAGCTAGAAGAATATTTACAGTAAATTCACTCAGATTAATTGCAGATGTTGACGCTCAACCTGTCGATATTTTACCAAAAAAAAATTCAAGAAATAATGAACATCTTGACTTAACTTATTCTGTTTTAAGAAGTGTTTCATCTTGCCATATACAATATTTAAAAAATATGGGAGTTGGTGCTTCCATGTCTATATCATTGCTCAAAAATCAGAAATTATGGGGTTTAATTGCTTGTCATCATAATTCATCTAAATATGTACCTTATGAATTAAGAACAGCCTGCGAATTTTTAGGACAAACAATGTCTCTAGAACTTGCTTATAAAGAAAATAATGAAGATTATGATTATCGACTAGAATTAAAATCACTTAAGAGTGAGATTATTGAAGATGTTTCTAGCTCATCAAATTTTATTGATGCCTTAGTTCAATGTCAACACAAACTACTAAATTTAGTCAGCGCTGAAGGAGTAGTAGTAATTTCTGGAGAGAGTTTACACTTATTAGGTAAAACACCAAAAAGTATAGCCATTCAAGAATTAATTTCAGAAATTAAAGAAAAGTTCGATCAAGACATTTTTTATAGTGATTCTTTACCCAAATTATATCCAAAATTTCAGAAAGATAAAGATGTTGCTAGTGGCTTATTAGCACTTTCAATATCTTCAGCCCAGAGCATTTATATTTTATGGTTTAGACCAGAGGTTATCCGCACTGTGGATTGGGCAGGAGATCCTACACCTGTGACAGAAATAGAGTCTAATGGTAATGTTAAATTGTGCCCCCGAAAATCATTTGAACTCTGGAAAGGAATTGTTAAATATACATCTTTACCCTGGAAAGAATGGGAAATTGATGCAGCTCTGGAGTTGAGAAATGCGATTATAAAAATTGTACTTAAACAAGCAGATGAACTAGCAAAATTAAACTCTGCATTGCAAAAGTCAGAAGCAGGAGAAAGAGAAAAATCATCTCAATTAGAAAAAGCTTTAAAAAAATTAAAATTAACTCAAACTCAATTAGTTCAAAGTGAAAAAATGTCTAGCTTAGGACAGTTAGTTGCGGGAATAGCCCATGAGATTAATAATCCGATTAATTTTATATATGGCAATATTGAACACGCCAATAATTATTCCCATGAACTAATGTATTTGCTGAAACTTTATCAAAAACATTACAATCCACCTGTGGCAGAAATTGAAGAGGAAAGTGAAGAAATAGATATAGAATTTATTCTCGAAGATTTACCCCAACTTTTAAAATCAATGAAGGTAGGCACAGAAAGAATTCGTGAAATAGTTAAATCTTTGCGTAATTTTTCCCGACTCGATGAAGCTGAAATGAAGGCTGTTAATGTTCACGAGGGAATAGATAGCACTTTATTAATATTGAATAATCGATTAACACCTAAAATAGGCAAAGAGATTAATTTAATTAAAGAATATGGCAATTTACCATTAGTAGATTGTTATGCTAGTCAATTAAACCAGGTATTTATGAATATCTTGGTAAATGGCATTGATGCTTTAGAGGAAGCACAAGCAGAAGGTAAATTTTCTGAAGCAGATGGGCAAGAAATTCCCACAATTAAAATTCAAACA
>JBFRWR010000603.1:0-17108 GCA_051439685.1 Trichodesmium sp. | reverse complement strand
ATACCGTTTCACGGAAGTCACTCATTCAAAAGTCAAAAGTCATGCATTAAGATTTTATAGGCTCAAAACTTTGACTATACAGTAACTTCAGGAAATTATTTCACATTTAAAGTTTGAAACTATTTGTGACATTTTTAAAGTGAATTGGTATAAGAAGTTAAAGATTTAGCTTCTTCGTCAAAATAAACACAAAAAGGAGAAAACAAATGAACATTAGCGACCTCAATCATCTACAGACTGTTGATACTAATATTGAAGGTGGTTCAGAAGTTTTAGTAAATGCGCCTCAAACTTTTTTCAGCTCTACTCAATTTGAGGATGTCTTCTATTATCAAGATGTGAAAAAAGTTACTCAACAAGCAGCTTCAATATCTGCTTCTGAGACAGCTTATGGTGGTGCTTATTCCTCTTCTGGTGCTGGTAACTCTACCGACATTGATAATTTCTACGGTAGTTTCTGGTACTAAAATAAAAGTCTAAATACCAGAGTATTATACGGGTGCATCTCAATTTTGAATAAAGCCGAAAATTTATCGGTTTTAGGGAACACTTAACTGGGAACAGGGAACAGGTATGAAAAAAATAGGGAATAGGAAAAAAGTATTTTGGCAAATGTGAGATGCACCCGAAAACTATCTCTAATTATCAATTATCCATTAGTATTGGAGAGCCTTTAAACTTCTGGGGATTAATTATCAATTATCCATTATTCCTTATTCCTTATTCCTTATTTTCTCTAACAATTTAGGCAAGGATTCAGCTATTAATGGATAATCAATGAATAGTTAATAATTGGATACTGGATAATCAAAACTATCTCTAAATTATCAATTATTCATTGGCATTGGAGTTCCCTTAAACCGAGATTAGATTAATTATCAATTATCAATTATCCATTATTCCTTATTCCTTATTTTCTCTAACAATTTAGGCAAGGATTCAGCTATTAATGGATAATCAATGAATAGTTAATAATTGGATACTGGATAATCAAAACTATCTCTAAATTATCAATTGAAAAGGAGAGACTTTAAACCGAGATTAGATTAATTATCAATTATCAATTATCCATTATCAATTATCAATTATCCATTAATATTTACTCATTTACATGGAGAGTAATTTTTTGATTTTGCAGTTTCTCCGCTACCCAACGTTCAAATAATTCACCATCTAATTTTTTCCTAATTTCAGGATTATCTAAAGAAGCTCCTTGTAACTGCTCTAGTCGAAATATACTCCAATATTTATTTGTATCAAATGGTCCTAAAATATCTCCAGGATTAGCAGAATTAATTCTATTTCTTAAATCTTCTGGCAAACTAGCTAAACTAACTGCACCCATAATGCCATTAAAATTTTTATCATTTGTAACGGAATATTCTTTAGCTAAATCTTCAAATTTACTTCCTTCCTGAGTAATTTTTCGATGCAAAGCATCTGCTAATTCTTTATCTTCAACTACAATTCTAGATAAAATTACATAATCAAGACCTGCTTTACGCTGATTAAAATATTCTTCGATTTTTTCAGAAGTAATAGAGTCTCTTAATTGCTTCAGTTTAAAAGAATTTGCTATTTGTGATTCTAAAGCATTATAGGTAATTCTATTTTGTTGTAACCATTCTTGAAATTTTTGTTGGTCTTCCAACTTTCTTTGCAATCTAAAATCAATAATTGCCTGTTGCATAACTGCTGGATTTACATTCATATCTTCCCTAGATTCCAGTTCTTTTTCTATCACATATTGACGGACAATTTCTGTGACAAAAGATTGTAATTTTCCAGAGGCTTGTAAATATCTTAAACCCTGTGCCCATGATAATTGTTCTTCACCTATTGTTAATAGTGGTTTAGATTCCATTGGTAAAATTATGCCTTTAGCTAATATGTTTACAAATAAATTTTAGTCTGTAGTTAATCTCTAAAACTTAAAATATGATTCACACAATTTTTGTCATCTAGCAATCAGGAATCAGATATAAAAAATTGATAGAGAAGTTTGTGGATATTGAAATTTCATAGATATAGAAATTATCAGGAATGATTGAGAATTTTGCTAATTCCTATATCCTGTTTTCTTGTTCCTTAAAAATCTAAAATATCTGAAAATTAGAATTAAAGTTGCTATAGATTTTCGGTGCAAATAATTCAAGCTCAACATAGAAACTTAGACTATAAAGTAAGTCGCCAGGAATACAAAGCTAAGATTTAGGAAACAAAAAAGCTCATACCTATTGGCTGATTACTAATTACTATATAGTACCAAACTATGGCTAATAAAATTGCAGCGACCGCTCCGATTAAAGTATTGATAATATTTACTACTTCATTTGTTAACCATTCAAATTGAGACTGCATCGTTGCCCCAATTACACTTTCTAAATTAGTAGCAATAAAGGCTGCAATAACACAAAAAGTGATTCCTGTCAAATCAATTAAACCTACAGTCCAACCAAGGAAGGCGATCGCCACAGAAGCGACTATACCTGCTAAAGTTCCTTCTAAACTTACGGCACCTTCGGTTCCCCGTGGTACTGGTTGTAGAGTTGTAATTAAAAATGTCCGCTTACCGTAAGCTTTCCCTACTTCACTAGCACAAGTATCAGAAAGCTTTGTACTAAAACTGGCTACATAACCCAACATTAGTAAGAGTGGTAAATTTTCTATGGGAGGATTATTCGGGTATACGAGACTAATTACCAAAATACCCACAGCACAGATAGCAGCAGTCAAGGCTGAACCCCAAACATTTTCTGGCCCTCTTGCCCCTTCGCGTTTTTCTGCAATTCCGGCAGCTTGCTTTTCGGCCATTCCGATGCGAGTAACCCCAGAACCTACCAAGAAATAAAATCCTACTACTGTATATCCAGGCCAACCCAAACTACCCCAGATTAATACTCCGAGTATCCAAGCATGAACTATTCCGGCGGGAGTTAATAATTTTTTCGGGGCAAAATAAACAAGACTAAGTAAGATAGTATTTAAAATTATAGCTACTAACCAGGGATTCACAGAATTAATATTAGATAACATGGATAATTGATAATTGATAATTGATAATTGATAATTGATAATGAATAATGGATAATGGATAATTGATAATGAATAATGGATAATGAATAATGGATAATGAATAATGGATAATGAATAATGGATAATTAATCTCTAGAGGTTTGAAGTCTCTCCTTTTAAATGAATAATTAGAGATATAGCAATCCTATTTTATTCGTGGAAAAAATCTTACTGATTTTTAGGGAATAGGGAAAAGTGAACAGGTGGGAGTTTCAACTTTTTTATCTACTGTTTGATTTGTCGCAACCTATTTAGGATTGCTATAGTTTTTATTATCCATTATTCATTATCCGTAAGCAGTCAGCTCTCAGATATTTAATTAATCAAGCAATTCTTCCTTGAAATTATAGGACATTTTCAACCAGAGAGTTGAATCAAAAAAACGACAAGTTTGAATTTTAACCCATACAATTAATAGTGTGGCACGAAATATAGATTTGTCTGAGAAGCTGATAGCTGACTGCTGAATGCTTAGAATTATCCATGATTAATTATTCATTGTAAAGTAACCATGAATCAAGTTCTTTTTCACTTAGCTTTTCCCGTCAATGATGTTGCTCAAACAAAAGAATTCTATGCTAATGGTTTAGGTTGTGAAGTTGGGCGAGAATCTCCCAATTCAGTAATTCTAAATCTTTATGGAAATCAAATTGTTGCTCATGTTTCCAAAGAAAATTTAGAACCACAAAAAGGCATTTATCCCAGACATTTTGGTTTAGTTTTTAGTCTAGAAAGTGATTGGGAAGCTTTGTTAGAACGTGCTGAAAAAAATCAATTGAAATTCTATCAGCAACCTAAGCGGAGATTTACAAATTCTCCTTTAGAACATCGCACTTTTTTCTTGGAAGACCCATTTCATAATTTGCTAGAATTCAAATATTATTGTCATCCAGAAGCAATTTTTGGGTGTAATGAATATCAAGAAGTTGGCGATGCTATAGGGGTTTAAATTAGAAAAATAGGAAGTAGGGAGTAGGGAGTAGAGAGTAGGGAAAAATAATTGATTATTTCTGCATGATAGTAGTGGGAGCATCTTGCTCCCATACTATTTTTTTTTCTTAGTAAGTTATGGCAGTTTGAAACAAAGAATCCTGCAAAAAAGTGCATCTTAAATCAGAAATGATTAAACAGAGCTACTCCAATTAATTTTAGATAGCAATCTCCATTTTTTTCCTTTTTTTTCAAGATTTACTGTTATCCGAGTTTGAAAAAAGAATTTTACAAATAATAAGGGCGATAAAAATACTTTACAAGAGATGTACTTTTGACCAAAAAGAGAATGTATAACCTAAAAATTTAAGCTATTAATTCTGACTCCTGACTCCTAAAAAACTCCCTAGCTCTTTGTAGCCAATATTCAGAAAATTGGTACTACTTCATTCTTCTGAATTTTTACTTATTTCTGAGAAATAACTTGATATTAAATGAGTACAAAAATAGAAATTACTGAATCAAAAGAACTAGATATTAATTCTGTTCCAGACCATACTCAACTACCAGAATCAGACGGTACATTCGTGAAAAACTTTCAGGAACATCATCAAAGCATTCTATTAACTGATTCTATCAAATCTACCTTAGATAAAATTCATCCTGACGGACAATATGCAATAGGTCAAGACTCTGGAATTTATTGGCGATTAACCGATCCTCCTCTCAGAGGAGCAGAAGCGTCAGATTGGTTTTATGTTCCTCATGTTTCCCCTCTTTTAGATGGAGAAGTACGACGGTCTTATGTACTTTGGCAAGAATATATTGCTCCTGTCATTGTATTAGAATTTGTTTCTGGAAATGGTACAGAAGAAAGAGATAAAACTCCGCCGGGAATATCGGATCAAGATGATAGAAAACCTGGTAAATTTTGGGTTTATGAAAGAGGGATTAGAATTCCGTTTTACGGCATTTATGAAGTTAAAAAAGCTGCTGTAGAATTATATAGTTTAGTTTCTAATGATTATGAATTGGTAAAGGCAAATGAACGGAATCATTTTCCTATTCCGCAGTTAGGTATTGAGTTAGGTATTTGGCAGGGAATTTATAATAATATGGAGCTACCTTGGTTGCGTTGGTGGGATAATCAGGGCAATTTATTATTAACTGGTGAAGAGCGTGCTGAACAAGAATATCAACGTGCTGAAATATTAGCTGAAAAGTTACGTCAAATGGGAATAAACCCAGACGAAGAATAATCTGACTTATTGTAAGTATTCAGCTATTAGCAGTCAGCTTTTTTTGTTGAAGCATTAAATACATTTACTATGGTTTAAGGTTTTCATCTCCTGACTCCTGACTCCTCCCTTAACCATAAGACTTTTTCAGCAAACCTTACTTACAGCGCTTTTCAGTGTTTCAATATTGCCATCTAACTTCCTACATATTTGAAGCTAATAGTTAATAACTGACGGATGAATGCTTACGAGTTATTTCATTATTAAACCCACTGACTAATATCAATTTTTTTTAACTTAAATTATCTTTTTAATTCCTCAACAATTACCTTCAAAACTTTTTCATCTGATACCATCCAAGCATGAAGTAAAACGTCTATTTTTATGTCTTTACCTACTGGTATTTGAGAACTTCTGGCAGGTAAAATCATGGCATCATAAGGTGTCCAAATAGAAGTAAAATTTATTTTTTCTAATACATCAATATCTTGGTTTAAATCCTCTAGAAAATCACTTTTAGGACGCATCTGGTTGGGTGCTGCTAAGTTTAAAGCATAACCTGTTAATGTGCCGTTATGAGGAGAAGAAATAGTAATAAAACGTTTGACTTTATCAATCCCTCCTAATCTTTGAACGTAGTAACGACTTACTATTCCTCCCATACTAAAACCTATTAAATCAATGGGTTGTTCAGAAGAAAATGTTTGATCTACATAATTCGCTACTTGTTCGGCTAATTTATCTAATCCCACAATACCGTAATTAGGAACTAGGTTCAGAGAATATACTTCCCATCCTAATTTTTTTAGGTATTGAGACATTTTATCGAATATTTTTATAGTGTCAAAAATTCCGTGGATTAATAATACTGGATTGGGTTTATTTAAACTTTCCATATTCATTGTTTAAATATTTTTGATTCTATATTTTAGTCATTGCATAATTGCGGGATGATTTTGTCGCCTGAGCAGAAATCATAATCCCCGTGTCCCCGTGTCCCCGTGTCCCCGTGTCAGCCGAAATCATCCCAGTATTCAGCAACGCCATATTTTAGGGTGAGGCGATCGCTTTCCTTTCGTTCAATAGGACAGTCTTGTTACTGGTATAAAGTTTTTTACTGATTATTGGTAAATTATGAAATATATGTAAACAATTACTAATTTTTTTACCTCTAAGTTTCTCTAAACGATTAAATTTACAGTCTATCCAATTATACTTAATGTAAAGTTTTATGAAGAAATATAGATAAAAGTTGCGCTACGTCATAATCTGATCTTATAGTATTAATCTGTAAGCAATACTACAAAAAAAAATAATTTTAGGAGATAAAAATCATGTTAGCTTTTATCGGAGGGCTATTTGCGGGAATTTTCGGTATTTTTCCTTTTGGCAAAAAATCAGAGTATCTATTAGAATTTGATGATGCGAAAGGAGACAGCGCCCCTAAGCAAGAATCAACTCAAGCTACTGTAACAGCACCAGCACCTACAACAACAACAGAAACTAAACCAGCTAGTTCTGAAACTCCAAAAGAGGCAAAAGCTAAACTTGCTGCTGCTAAAAAAGCTCAAGCAGAAGAACCTACTGCTCCTAAAGTAGTAGCTCCACAACCTACTGTAACTAATGTTCAAGTTGCTGAAAAACCAGAAGAATTAGTTTTATTTGCTCCTAACTTTTTAATGCCAAAACCTACTACAAGGCGTCGTCTTGCTGGTGCTAATATGGCTATGTTCCTTGGTATCGCTAAGGGTATGAATTTACCAAGATAGTATTAGACTTCTTGCAGAAGTCAGGGAATAGGGAATAGGGAATAGGGAATAGGGAATGAAATTGTTGATTTCATATCTTGAATTAATTTCATTTTTTATTTTTGGAGACGTCTATGAGTAATTAAATGAATTTAAGGGGAAATAACCTCTGTGATGACTTTTTTTAGTTTTTCCCTGATTTAAGAATCCTGGAGCGTAACCTAAGTCTAACGTCGGGAGTATGTCAAGAATACTAAACTACTATATAACTGAAAAGCTGGGTCCCACATTGTTTCTATCTTACGGGATATATCAATGTGAGACTTAATTCGACTTAATAGTTGAGTATAATCTCGACTTGTCACTTCTCCAAAGGGAGTAAAATTAGAGAAAGTTTGCACTTTACCTAATTTTTGGTCAATCATATTTACTAAGTCATTCCATTTACTTCTATTAGTAGTTTGTGGTGTTAATAGGGATTGCTCTTGAATCTGAATCTTCGGAGTAATTCCTTTTTTATATTGATAATTTTGGTCACAAAATCTAATAATACTACGGCGGTTCGGCAAATGTAAATCTAATATATTTGCATAATCTTGAGTCATTTTCTTATGACGAATTTTTTGGGAACGTCGTCTAGGATCGTAATCCATTGCATCTATAAAAATAGGTAATAATCCTACAACTTTTGTGACTACTTCTGACCAATTAAAATTTAAACTTCCCATTTGCTCTTGTTCATTTAAACATACAATATTTGCTTGGGGAGAAATAGATTGAAAATATTGAACTCTAAATATATGTATCTTCTGAATATCTGATATTTTTGCCCAAAAAACAGGAATATTTGCTTTGAGCAATTCTTCACCATAAACTTGTAATTCTCCAATTGCTCCAAGTCTATAAATTCGCCAACCTCTATTTTGTAATTGCATTCTGGCAGAATAAGGGTCAATTTTCATAATTCTTGCCAGATTTTTAATTGCTTCTGATTTTTTTTCTTGACTAATTGGTTCAATAATAAGTAACCCTGGTTCCGTATTTTTAGGATTAGATTTAGCAGTGGCAATCGCTTGTTGTTGACGTTTTTTTTCAATATTTTCTATTCTTTGTAAACCTTGACGAGCTTGTATAACTACTTGCGGGTTTGTTGCATCTTTGAGCAATTTTTTATAGAACTTTTCTGCTGATTCTAATTTATCTATCTCTTCATACCACCGCCCAATATATAGTTGCACCCACATATTTTGAGGATGTTCTTTGTGTAGTTTTTTTAGTAATTTTCCTGCCTGTTGATAATTTTTTTGTTTTAGTAAATTAGCAACCTCTTTAATTTCTTTCATGTAAGTAGTGGTGCAAAATAAATTTCCTAGTTGAGAGAGGGAGTAGGGAGTAGGGAATAGGGAACAGGAAAGTCTATAGAACTATCTAATTAGGGTTTGCTGAAAAAGTCTTTTTGCTAAGGTTGAGAGTAGGGAGTAGGGAATAAGGAGTAGTGAAAACTCAAGACGAATCAAGAGTTAATCAGGATGTACTTGGAAAAATTATCCCTTGATTTTTCTGCCCCTATCTGACCGAAATACTCACTTTTTCCACTTGAGTAGGCGAAAATTTGGTACTTTTGAAAAACCATTACAGCCCTTTTTCCTTTATCTATAAAGACTTTTATATTTAATCAGCAGAGCAATAATTGATTTTGCATGGTAACTTATTACTAAGAAGGAAAAGGAAAAGGGAAGAATAAATAATTGGGAAATAACTATTTATCAGAGACTATTTATCAAATAAATCCAAAACAGGAAACAGGGAACTAGAAAATAGTGAGAAGAAAACAAGAATAAAAAATTATTAGCTCCCTGAAAATAGCCGGGAAATATTGACTAAATTATTTATGCTTTTCATCAAGGTTAAAGTTTAGCAATATCCCACTAATTTAATTATCTTTGATAAATTCTGTCTCCTGAATACTTCTACCATCTTTCTCTAATGTAGCAGCTATTAGAGATAATGCAACTAAAGGAGCAGTTACAGCTCTAAGAATACGTTTACCAAGAGAAACAGCTTGAAAACCTGTAGCGATCGCTGCTTCTATTTCCGCATTAGTCCAACCTCCTTCTGGACCTATAGCAATGACTATTGATTCTGGTTTTTGATTATCCAATAAACTTTTTAGTAAAAGCGGATAATTATTACGAGCGACACATATATATTTATCAAATTTAGTGGATAAATTTTGATTTTCAAATAAGGATAAAGCAACAGAATATGATACAGTCTCTCTAATTTTCGGTACTACTTGACGTTCTGATTGTTCTGCTGCTTCACTAGCAATTTTTTCCCATCTTTTCAACTTTTGAGGACTAGGTTTTAACAAAGTTCTAGAACTTGTTACTGGTAAAATTTGAGTTACTCCTAATTCCGTACTTTGTCGCACAATTTCATCAAAATTGTTTCCTTTGGGTAAAGCACAAATTAAAGTTAAGTCTATTGGCAGTTCATTATGAATAGAAATTTCTGTTTCTAAAACAGCAAATAATTCTTTTTTTTCAGAAGTATCTGCTGTCAGTTTAGCTAACCACCAATGACCTTGACCATCAATGACAATAAATTTGTCTCCCACCCCCAGTCGTAATACTCTACCTAAATAATGTTTTTGTTCAGAAGTTAGCTCTACCTTCTGTTGATAAATTTGCTGGGGAGCGATCGCTAATCTTTGTAAATCAGCCATTATTTTATAGTTAATGCCTAATTTGTGTATAACCCTCGCTATTCAGGGGCGAGGGTCTAAAATTCCACAACTTTCTAATGTTCTACAAAGAAAAATTGATTGACTACTTCAGCTACAAAGGGTTTTCTTCGGTAGTAGTTGAGCTTTCATTTTGCCTGATTTTTTCCAAGTATTCTGCTATTGCTTCAGTTGCTAACTGAACTACTGGTTTACCCTGACGTTTAGACTCTTCTTTTAGTTTGTTATAGATTTCGTCCCGAACGCTAACCCGATGTCGCATTTTGCTGGTATCTTTGGGTTTTTCAGGTGTAACTTCTGCTTGAGTTGCTGGTTGACCTAGACTTGAAGGTACTCCTGGTTGAGTTGCTGGTTGACCTAAACTTGAAGGTACTCCTGGTTGAGTTGTTGGTTGAGTTGCTGGTTGACCTAAACTTGAAGGTACTCCTGGTTGAGTTGTTGGTTGAGTTGTTGGTTGACCTAAACTTGAAGGTACTCCTGGTTGAGTTGTTGGTTGAGTTGTTGGTTGACCTAGACTTGAAGGTACTCCTGGTTGAGTTGTTGGTTGAGTTGCTGGTTGACCTAAACTTGAAGGTACTCCTGGTTGAGTTGCTGGTTGAGTTGTTGGTTGACCTAGACTTGAAGGTACTTCAGATTGAGTTGTTGGTTGAGTTGCTGTTGGTTGACCTAAACTTGAAGGTACTTCAGATTGAGTTGTTGGTTGACCTAGACTTGAAGTTACTCCTGGTTGAGTTGTTGGTTGACCTAAACTTGAAGGTACTCCTGGTTGAGTTGTTGGTTGAGTTGCTGTTGGTTGACCTAAACTTGAAGGCGCAGGCGTTGTTGTATTAACTTCATTACTAGGAACAGAAGTATTTACAGGTTGAGTTTCAGTTGTTGATGGAGTAACAGGGGAACTACTCTCAAAGTTTGCAGGAGAAGTTACTGGAGAATTAACCTGAGTCATTTCCTGATTATTTTCCTCACTTTTAGTCATCCCTTCTACTTCAGTTTGAGTTTCTGAAGCTGTCTCAGAAACATTAGTAGCTGTTGGAATATTATTTTCAGAGTTAATTGAGGTAAAAGCTGAATTGTTAATATCTGTATTCATTGAAACACTAGAATGATAGTTGGTTACAAACTGACGGATAGCTTCTATACCGACACGATTACAAAAATCACCGAAACTCTCATCTGGTTGTCTGTGTTGTTTGAAATAGACAAACATTGCCTCCAACTCAGTTTCCAGCTTATTGATATGCAGTTTGTCGATATAAGGTTTTGCGAGTCGTGTTTGATTAGGCGAACCACCTAACCAAATCTGATAAGTCTCAGGGGCACTACCAACAAATCCTAATTCCGCCATATAGGGTCTAGCACAACCATTTGGACATCCTGTCATCCTAATCACAGGATGCTCTTGTCCTAGTCCCACTTTGTCCAACAATAACCTAATTTGTCCCAATATACCAGGCAAGGCCCTTTCTGATTCTGTAATTGCTAGTCCACAAGTCGGTAAAGCAGGACAGGCCATGCTATAGCGAACTAAGGGATCTATATCTTTTTCTTTTCTAATACCATGCTTAATCAGCATTTGTTCTATTGCTGATTGTTGGTTTCGTTCAATGTCGTAAAGAATTATGTTGTGATTAGCTGTTAACAGCATAGGTAGTTTAAACAAACTAACTATTTTCTTGAGGACTGTTTTTAGCTGAAATGAATCTTCATCTTTGACACGACCATTTTCCACAGAAATTCCTAAAAATAGTTTCCCATCTCCTTGTTCGTGCCATCCGAGAAAGTCTAAATATCTCCATCTTGGTAGAGGTTTGAAGGGAGCGATCGCTTTACCAAAATATTCTGTCAACTTGGCCTTAAATTTTTCTACTCCCCAGTCATGGATTAAATATTTCATTCTAGCATGACGACGGTTGCTACGATCGCCATAATCTCTTTGAGTCGCTACTATAGCCTTCATAAAATCAAATATATCTTCTTTGGCGATATATCCTATTTCTTGGGCCAAGCAGGGAAAGGTTTCTTCTTTTCTATGAGTCCGTCCCAGGCCACCACCAGCTAGAACATTAAATCCTTCTAATTCTTTTGTTTGACTATTAGCAATTACAACTAGGGAGACATCTTGAGTATATACATCTACTGAATTATCTCCTGGTACTGTTACGGCACACTTAAATTTTCGTGGCATATAGTGAGTACCATAAATTGGTTCTTCACTATTAGCAACTATTGTACCGTTATTATTACGTTGTCTAGCTGCTTTTACTTCTGGGTTTTCTTCTGCACTAATTACTTTTTCTCCATCTAGCCAAATTTCATAATATGCTCCTGTTTGTGGTGTTAATAAATCTGCTATTTTATTAGCATAATCTTTAGCATATTTGTACTCAGGAACATTTTTATAAGGAGCTGGTGGAGACATAACATTTCTGTTTAAATCTCCACAAGCACCTAGAGTGGAACCCATGTTTTTGATAATGGATGAAATAACTGTTTTTAGATTTTTCTTTAAGATTCCATGTAACTGAAAACCTTGTCTAGTTGTCACACGAAGTGTACCGTTACCATAATCATTAGACAAGTTATTTAAAGTTAGAAAAAGTTCTGGCGGAATAAAGCCACCTGGGTTCCGAGTCCGCAGCATCATTTGATAATCTTTCTCTTGACCTTTGACTCGATTATCTCGGTTATCTTGTTGATAAGAACCGTGAAATTTTAATATCTGAATAGCTTCTTCACTGAAGTGAGTTGTATCTTCTAGCAGTTGAGTTGCTAAAGGTTCCCGTAGAAAATTACTACGTTCTTTAATGCCTTCTAGTTTAGAACGCTTTTCTTCGTTAGATGTTGTAATTTCTGATTCGGATGGAGTTATCATTTTATAAGTGCAAATTTCTACTATTTTTTGTGAGCTTAGTGTAGTTACTCTTTGAATATTTCGCTGAGGTTACTTTCTAGTTTTTAGTATCTACTATTTTTAATTCTTGCTTGATTTTCTTAATTGATAAATTAGTTTTATTCTTTTATTAATTATCTCTTGACTTTAGGGTTGCTAATAATTTAACATCACCCTACAGATAAATCATTTAGTTTATTATTATATCCTGATACATCCGTATTTTGTCAACCTTTTCTGATTTGTAATTTTACGGTGATTTCTTTACCATGAAAGTTACACATAATAATCTTGAACTTTACTTGATTTTTGATTATAGAATGTTTGACATAACTTACAATAATTAACTTTTTCTCATAAATATGCCTAATTCATTAATGTACACAGAAGAAAACTATGTAGTTTTAGAACCTAATCAACCGGAACAATTGATGACTGGTTTAGAACTACTAGAAAAATTGCGCGTTATTTTATCTCAACAACAAAATAATTTACCCAGAGATTTACAAAAATTATCTTCCCTAGATGAGAGAGCTGAACACCTGAGAGATACTTATTGTGAATATGAATATAGTCCAGGTAAATTATTACAATGGTATGTAGTGCGTCTCAATAAGTAGATATCAATAACTATAGCAATCCTATTTTATTCGTAGTAAAAATTTTACTGCTTTTTCGGGAATAGGGAACAGACAACAGACAAAAGAGAACAGGTGGGAGTTTCAACTTTTTTATTTACTTTTTAATTACCCGCAACCTCTGGGCGGATTGCTATATATCTATAAATCAGAATTTCCAAAAATTTTAATTTTCATAGTTGAGAAAAACTGCTGGAAAATCCCTAAAAATATTCAGATTCTAGTAACTTCATCTCTAACAAAATTCTTAACATTGGCAAAATTTCAAGATGATTTTTGCCCGGAATTGAAAATTATGTTTTTTCTATTTCTGGAGTAGTTATTAGAGCAACTTCAATTTTTCTCTCTTGAGGTTGACTTACTTGAGCCTGAATATTTGGCCCAAAAAAGTTTGATAGTTTATCTTGTTTTTGCTGCCAAGTATCTAGGGAAATTGAGGGAGAATAAAATTCTAGCACTAAAGTATAAGCTCCATTAATACCTATTTCCCTTATTCCTTGGAGTACAGGTCTTTCCTCATCTGTAGGACTTAAACCTAAGCGACTCAGGGACTCTTCTAAATGGACTTTTTGGCCATATCTATAGCGAGTCACATCTTGACGTACTTGATTTTGAGTAGGAGTAGCCTGTTGTTCTCTGAGAGTTATGATTTCTTCAGTAGTTGTTTGAGTAAAAGGTACTGGTTCTAGTTCTGCTGCTTTGAGAGCAAGTCCCCCCAGGAGTAAGGGTATTCCATAAAAGAATCCTGCTAAATTGAGTGTCGGATTATTGGTAAAGTAAGCTGTTGTACCAATGACAGAAATAATTCCACCTACAATTAATCCTACTGTTGCTAGTGAAGTTTGACGTAGCATATAATTTATATATATAAAGTATTAATACTTAATTTTTTGTTTGTATTAGAGATTGTTTGTCAAGGAAATATAAAAAGGAGAGAGGGAACAGGGAATAGGGAATAGGGAATAGGTATGGAGTTCCGAAAAAATCAAGACAAATAGTTGTCGCTGAAAAATCTAGGAATATATGTACTGAATGTTTCTCTATCTATCAAAGTTCAATCCCTTGAAGTATTACCGCTTTTAGATTTTAGTCACTTGTATGCTCTCTTAATAATTATTTGACAAACAGTCTCTTATGAGCTAACTATAAATTAGTAGTTTCATTAAAGATATATTACCCTGACCATTAATTTAGGTCAACTATTGTTTTAGTTTTTTTCTATAGTTATTTTTTTACCTAAAATCAATAACTAGAAAGTGGAAATTTCTGGGAATAACTATTACTAGCTCAAGGTTTGAGGAGTCTCTTGCCGAGAAACTCTCTATTCAAGATTGTAGATGCTCTAAATCTTTTCTAATAATACTTTCACTCTCGAAAGTCAATCGTTTTTTAGAATCAATGTGTACTCTCCAGTTAATAATTTTGCTTAATCAAATAAATATAGCAATCCGCCCATAGGTTGCGACAAATAAAAAAGTAGATAAAAAAGTTGAAACTCCCACTTTTTCCCTGTTCCCTGTTCCCTAAAAATTAGTAAGATTTTTGCCACGAATAAAATAGGATTGCTATATCTAATAAATATCTAAATATCTCTTGTCTCTTGTGCTGGTATAATCAAAAATTATTTAATTTAATTAAATAGTGAAATTGCCTTCCTATAATTTTTAGTCAACACTCAAGTTATTAAAGTCTGTATATTAACGCAGAAAAGGAGGCAGATTATCATCTTTTTGCTTATTCTTAATTGTGTCTGCCATAAATTTTTTCAATGCTTTCTCTCTATTTTTCATAAAAGCTGCCCAGAACCCAGGCTGAAATTCATCCATTGTTTTTGCTAGTGCCCAAACATCTATTGCTAGAATATTATATAATCCTTCATTCTCTTTTTTGAGGGAGCTAATACGCTTTAATATCTCTTTACTAACATTTGCAGCTTCCCGATCTGGATCTGATTTAGACATTTCTCATATTTAACAATAATAATTTGTTTTCAATAACCAGAAATTGTTGATATTTATAAATTCAACTATTGAGTTAAACTAAAATACTGTATTAACTTGAGTATATCAGGATTTTAAAATGGACTTACAGACAATCAAAGCAAGAGTTGCTATTATTGAAACTAAGCGGGAATCTTTAGTCAAATTATTGGAAAAACCAGATTTAGGTACACTCAGAATTGATGTGAATCAAGCTTTAGAAGAAATTGATGACTTGATTGATGAGTTAAAGCGAACTTTTCCAGATTCATCAGTTAAGATAGATTAATTATCAAGATTGACTTACTAATATAGATGAATTTTAAGTTTTTTGGTGTAAAAAAATAAAGCATATTTAATCAAGGATGGTTGTTTGATTTTGCTCTAATTTGAGAATTTTACACCAAAAGCTTAATTTTTAATTAGGCTCTTTTCAAATTTTGGTATATCTGTATTTTTAATCTTGGTGAAGTATTTGGAAGTTAACTATCACCGATTATTATTTATTAACTAATTGTCTGGAAATTAGAAATTATTGTTTGGAGATTGAGGGATAATTAAAAGTGGAAATAATAAATATCATGTCCGCTTGCACAGTTATCAATAAACTACTGAGGAGTCAAGAGTCATAACAATTTTATGTAAAGCTCCATAGAATTATGAATTAATTTAAGTCGCCTATGTTCATATAAAGTAAACTATGATTAAAATTTTATTCTATACAGCTTCATATTAATTTGGTAATCGACACAGCTAGAGCGTACCTATTTATTTAAGGGCGGGTTTATTTCAGCTAATGGATAAACTTGTTAATTTTAATCTGGAACCCGCTCCTACAATTTTGCACAAAGCTAATGAGTATGGGTATTTATTTTTGGAGGCGGGTTTATTTCAGCTAATGGATAAACTTGTTAATTTTAATGTGGAACCCGCCCCTACAATTTTGCACAATTTTTAGATGTGTTGGTCTACTAAACCTGGATTTAATAAGTTTTTCTGCATTTAAACGACTTATTTTTGTGTGCTTTGTTTAAGGAAAAACTCTATATTAATTCTGGCTTTTGACTTCTAATTTATGACTTGCTAATAGGCATTTAAAATCCGTATTAGCTTATTCCTTTTAAGTAGAGAGTGGTAAATATTGTACTTTATGTATCAAATTATAGACTGGTTAAGAAGAAAGCTATATCAATGCTTTTCCGGCTTTTATAACTAAATATCCAATACCTTTTTTTACCTTCCTCTAACAAATAGTCTCTGATTTTTTCTTTGTTATCTATTACCTAAAAGTCTACAAAATTTCACAACTAAAATAAGATTGCTCTAACTATATAGAACGGATTTTGGCTTGATATAGGCATCTGCAAAAAAGAGGGAGTTGGGGAAAATAATTAAGAATTAAGAATTAAGAATTACCTCTTATTTTTTCTCCTCAAATATAAACCTTTATACCTTAATTTTGCGGTTTGCTTTATCGGCTTTTTTTACCAAAATAATTTGGTTTAGAGCAAGGGATTTTAAGGCGAAATGTTTTTGGAGACTTGCTCAAATACCCGTTACAAAAACAACTGTCTTGAGTGTGTCTTACCGAATAATTAATAATTAAGAGTTAATAATTAATAATTAAGAGTTGAAGCGTCAATAATTAATTATTCATTCAACAATTAAGAGCTGATTTATAAAGTAAATATTAAGGCGCTGAATCACTTGCTCTACTTAGGTTTTAGGATTTATTGTCAAGTAAGGCACTAATTGCTAAAAGCTAGGTAATATAAGACTTTTAGCGAAGTTTATAAATCAGCTCTAAGGTTTAAAGCCTCGCCTTGGCTGTGCCGCGAGCTGTCGCTCTACAAGGGGATAAATC
>JBFRWR010000602.1:0-3386 GCA_051439685.1 Trichodesmium sp. | reverse complement strand
GAATTATTTAATTACTAATAATTAATAATTAATAATTGGGTAAGACAGACTGGACAGGGAGACGAGGAGAAGGAGAGAACAGGCAACGGTTTGGGCAAAATTGAGGGATAATTTATATACATAGTCAGCCCAAATCATAACATAAATGAGCTTTTTAGATGGAAAACTTTGCACTTTTTAAGAGCCTAAAAAGGTTAAATTTTTTATCTATCAGTGGTTTGAGATTTAATCAGCAAACCCTGAATATAAAACTTTTATAGCACAGCCATCTTGCCTATCACAAACCTATCTCACTCAAGGGAAATCCGCTGTAAAAAACAACAAGACTTTAGTTATCTCATAGTAATAAAATCAATTATTATATATATAGCATTTTCAAATCAGATGTAAATCTAGATTGAATTTTTTATCATAAAAAATATTGTCTTTATTACCGAAATAATTAATAATTAAACAATTAAATAATTAGATCATTCAGGTTTAAAGCCTCCCCTTGGATAGGGGAAAAAAAATAAATCTTTTCCTTATTCTTCAATCCTCTCCCTTTTAGGGAGAGGTAATTATCAATTATCAATTATCAATTAATGAACCACTAATCCTTGTGGAAAGCTACTATTTTATACTGTTTTCCCTTTGTTACTATTCCCTATTCCCTGTTTAATAGAACTAGGTTTCCGCATTTCCCATGAAAATGCTATAGTCATTTCAAATAAGGATGAAACACTTGTTTCCAGGAAAGAAAAACTTGTACCAGTCTGATTCAGAATGACTATAGCAATCAGGAATCAGATGTGAGAATTGAGGTGTGACTTTAAAGTATAGAATATAGCAGTTATTTGATTCTTATATATTCGTTTCTTCCCTCCATACCTATTCCCTATTCCCTAAAAAAAAGTCTCCAATATCTCACAACTAAAATCATATTGCTATATATAATAGAATCTCAACTAACTCTAGATAATTTTTGACTGATATCTTTTAAGAACTATCTAACCCAAACCCAATTCTCGTTTCAAGAGATTCATCGAATCTGTACCAATATAGTTTTCACAACATATAATTTGTGGTGGACGAATAATATCTTCTCTATTTTTTTGGAGAGCAGCTCTTACTGTATTAAAGCTAACTTTGTCACAAATAATAATTCTAGACGACTTGACCATACCATTAATTTTGTAATTTTCTGTCTGTTGGGCAGTCATCACAATTACATCATTTCCTCGGACACTATGAATAATTACTTCCGCTGCTCGTAATAGCCCAGAACTCAGGCTAACTATACCAATATTACTTCCTTCAGGTAAATCATTAAGTAACTTAAATTCTTGACCATAATCATATATGTCAATTGGTATAACTCGGACAGACTTAGGAGCAGCTATTGCCTCTGCTTGGCCAATAAAATACCTACTTGTAACAACCGTCCCACAAGATACTTGGTCTATAGTTTCACCTAGTTCTTCTAGGGGAACTAACTGTACAGAAATATTCAGAGATTGTTCCAACTCTTGAGCCATTAACTCTCCAATGCCAATATCATAAGATGGAGCTGTCACTAATACTCTGGCACTGCAACGTAATCGCCAATCAATTTGAACCAGAAACATTTCTCTGGCTTCATTTAAACTACAACCTAGAGATAGTAATTCATCTAAACTACTCTTGACTATGTTACTTGCATTTGGATATTTGTCGAAAGTAGGATTTTTTAGCTGTGAACCAGATTCATGGCCTTGAGCTTTAACATAAATACCCGAACCTGCTTGAGCTTCTACCAAACCATGGTCTTCTAGTTGACGGTATACCTTACTTATGGTATTGCGATGTAAACCAGTTTGCATGGCCAGTTGTCGTGTACTAGGTAATTTATGGCCAGGGGGAAACTGCCGGGAGGCGATCGCGAATCGAATTTGATTAAATAATTGATTTGATGCAGAAATATCACTATCTGCTTTAATCTGAAAAGATACCATTACCTAAGCTCCGATGAGTAAGACATAGTGAATATTATGACAGAATTAGAAATCCTTACAGCCCATGTTAAAGTCCCTAATGGAGACCTAGAAATAGCTTCTTATCTAGCACAACCAGTAGGAGAAGGTCCATTTCCAGCAGTAGTGGTAGTTCAAGAAATATTCGGAGTCAATGCCCATATTCGGGAAGTAACAGAAAAAATTGCCAAAGAAGGCTATGTGGCGATCGCTCCTGCAATTTATCAACGGCAAGCTCCTGGTTTTGAAGTGGGCTATACTGAGGAGGATTTAATAATAGGTCGGAAGTACAAAGAACAAACTAAAGCCTCAGAACTGTTAAGCGATATTCAAGCTACGATTAATTATCTGAAAAGCTTACCAACTGTTAAATCAGATAAATTTGGTTGTATCGGGTTTTGTTTCGGAGGCCACGTTACCTATTTAGCAGCTACTTTACCAGAAATTCAAGCAACCGCCTCTTTTTACGGAGCTGGTATTGCTACAGGTACTCCCGGTGGTGGTGAACCTACTATTACTATTACTCCTAAAATTAGTGGTACAATATATTGTTTCTTTGGCACAGAAGACCCATTAATTCCTATGGAACAGGTAGACCAAATAGAGGCAGAATTACAGAAACATCAAATAAAGCATCAAGTATTTCGTTATCCAGTAGACCACGGTTTCTTTTGTGACCATCGTAGCAGTTACAATGCTCAAGCTACTGCTGATGCTTGGATTCATACAAAAGAACTTTTTAGTCAACAATTAAATTGATAATCAAAACTAGACATCTGGTGATAATCAAAAATCAAATCAATTATCTAGTATAAATCATAAATTCTTTCCCCTCCACCGGATGGGTTAGGGGTGGGTTCCCTAGTCCCTAGTCCCTACTCCCTCTTTTCCAGAGAGGTCTATTAAGGTTTGCTGAAAAAGTCTGATGGTGGGGTAGGTAGTCAGGAACGCATCTTATTTTGAAGTTCTGACAGGGTAAGGATGTTAGGCTTATGAGTATTAAGTATTTATACTCATTATTCTCCTAAAGCTTAATGGCAAAAGGTTCCAGAATTTAGATGCGTTTGCCCTGGGTAGGTAGTAGAGATAATTTATGTTTGCGGAGCATGACAAACGGAAATTACCCCTAGAAGTCAAGAGGAACAGGGAGTTCTAGAAGAGGCTATCGAAAAATAGCCCCTTAATTTTTCTGTATCCCTTTACCCCACGCATCCTCACTTTTTCATAACCTCAAATCCCAATACCTTTATCTGCTAGTCTTTTAATATTTAGGGCTTGCTGAATAAAGATAAAAAGTTTATGGGGTAAAGATTTGAGGCATTATTTGTGCGAAAAAAGTCCCTGGTTTTCAGGTATTCATGCTCAAAAAGGAGGGTATTTTAGGCAAGAGTTTAG
>JBFRWR010000601.1:0-5754 GCA_051439685.1 Trichodesmium sp. | reverse complement strand
ATTTATCGCCAGCAGCAGCGTTACGAGCAGCACAGTTGGAAATGTGGAATGAAGGTGAGGTGGCGTTTTTGTGGGCACCGTTTGTTTTGCAGGGTGAATGGCGTGATTGAAGTTAGAAGTCAGAAGTTCGTTAGGGTGGGTTAACCAAGTGTAACGCACCGCAAAATCAATAGTGTTTATCAAAGTCCAGTAGTGGACTGACACTTATGCAATGGTACGTTACGACGGATTGCTAAATCCCTTTCAGAGCAGGAGTTTAAGCCGTATAAATGAACCTACAAGTTTGGCTATCATGTCAGAATATCATTCAACTGTACAACAGTCAACAATAGGTTTGTCAGAAAATTCATCTAACTCCACTGCTTCTGCTCCCAGTAAATCTTCCCAGTCAGTTTTTACCGTATCATCCTTCGGCTTTGCCAGTCGCATTTCGGCTAAACTGGTCAAACTATCTAACCAGAGACCATTAGCAGCATAAATAATTACGCGTTCGCGTTCTGAAGTAGCAGCACCCAACTCACTCTCTAACTCAGAAATAGACTTTCGTTGTACCCCACCAGAAACAGTAATATTTTTACTAGAATCTTTTGGGTCACAGATAACAGCAAATGCCCAAGAATATTGTCTATCAATTTCTAAAGGCGATACCGTTTCTGGTAATGTCACCCTAATAATTCCAGGAGTATTTTCTAGAAAAAACTGAGTACGATAAACCTTATCTTCCTTTTTCCTTGGCGGTTTTGCATTGAACACAAATTTGGCCTCTAACCCCTCTATTACTCGATAAGGAACATAAAACCAAAAAGCCGGATATTTGGCACTGGTTAATATAGGAGGGTTTATAGGTACTAAAGCAGTCAAAGGTGGTTCGAGTAGGGGACATTTCCCACGACTACCAGCACCTTCACGCTTACTGGGAGACCCTTGAGATTTCCCTTCTGGCATTTGAAACCGTATTTGGGACTGATTCTTATTTTCAGCACTAGCTCTATATGTTAATATTTGTATTTGGTTAAAAGCATTAAAAATGGGAATAATTACCACAATAATGCTAATTAAAGTTAATAATAAACAAAATTTTACAACTTTATTCATAAGACTATTACATAATTTGTAAAACCAGTATCAAGCTATTATAACTGTAAGATGAGTCAGCTAGTCGTTCTCAAGATTTTGCCTGGTAATTGGGAGAATGGATTTCCTGTTTACTTAAGAATAGGAAAAGAAGGAAAACAACACGAAGTTGAATGTGACGCTCATTTACCAAAAAATTCTGAAATTTATTCATTATGTGAAAATTTTCAATCTAGTTATCAAGATTTTTATCAAGCTTTCCCTGGTTTATATACTAGAATTGAATTAGAATCAGAAGAATCAAATCGTCAACAAAACACTAACTTTAATCGAAAACAAGAATGTAAAAACGCAGCACAAAAATTAGAATTATGTTTTAATAAATGGCTGGATTCAAAGGATTTTAGACCAGCTCAAGAATTACTATTACAAAAATTAGATAACTTGACAAAAACTCGTTTTATCATTCAAACGAATAATATTGAGTTACAAAGACTACCTTGGCATCGCTGGAGATTTTTTGACGATTATAATTTTGCTACAGTGGCTTTTAGTGGCGCAAAAATCACCAATATCAAACAATATAAACACCAACAAAATAAACTCAATATATTAGCAATTTTTGGAGAAAAAGAGCTTGATTATACAAAAGAGAAAAGACATCTAGAAAAAATTACTGGCTCAGAAATTGATTTTCTTAATCAACCAAGACCTCAAGATATTAATGACCAACTCTGGGCAAAAAACTGGGATATTCTATATTTTGCTGGTCATAGCAAAACCGAACAAGACAAAGGAAAAATTTATATTAATGAGACAGAAAGTCTCACAATTGAAGAATTAAAATATGGCCTCAAACAAGCTATTGCTAATGGATTACAGCTAGCAATTTTTAATTCTTGTGATGGTTTAGGATTAGCATCAGAGCTAGTCAAATTACAAATTCCCCACTTAATTGTTATGCGGGAAATCATACCAAATGATGTAGCTAAAGAATTCTTAAAATATCTGCTGGAAGAGTTAAATAAAACTGAAAACCAACAACCATTGACATTAAATGCAGCAGTGCATCAAGCACAACAAAAACTACAAGGTTTGGAAACAGATTACCCTTATGCTAGCTGGCTGCCTATTCTGTTTCAAAATGCTACAACACTACCTCCAACTCTACAACAATTAAGAGCCGGAATTATTCCTCAATTTACAGAAAAATCAAGTAATTATCCAGATTTATTACCATCTAAATTTAGACCATATATCAAGCCATTATTATTAGCAAGTATTAGTATATTCGTCACCTTTACAGTAAGTAGTATTAGACACTTAGGAATTTTAGAATATTGGGAATTAAAAACCTATGACCAATTGATGCGCCTGCGTCCCGATGAAGGAATTGACCCCCGTTTATTAGTTATTGAAGTCACAGAAGATGATTTAGATTATCAACGTCAAATGGGAATGAAAAGTTACACAGATTCTTCTTTATCAGATACCGCACTAGCTCAAATTTTAGCTAAACTAAAACCTCATCAACCTCGTGCTATTGGTTTAGATATTTATCGTGATTTTCCTGTGTTCCCTGAAGAAACTGATTTAGCTAAAGAACTAAAGGAAAATATAGACTTATTTGTTATTTGTAAACATTCTGAATTTCCCAATAATGCTAAGGGAATAAAAAAACCACCAGAAGTACCAGATGAGCGGGTCACATTTAGTGATGTAGTTGTAGATCGAGATGATATTATTAGGCGTTATTTATGGGAAATGGAAGACACTGATTTTTGCCAGGCTAAGTATTCCTTAAGTATGATGTTAGCACTAAACTATTTATCCTTTGAAGGAATTAAGGTAGAAAGAACTACTGAATCTGACTTGCGTATTGGTAAAGCGCTTTTCCAGCGAATCAAAGAAATTCCAGCAGGGAGCTACCAAAACATTGATAAGTATGGATATCAAATGTTGCTTAACTATCGTTCCAGGAAAATTGCTGAGTCAGTTACTCTGAAAGAGGTTCTCCAGAATGAAGTTGACTTTAGTATAGCTAAAGATAAAATTGTGATAATTGGCGTGACTGCTGAAAAGAAACCAGACGATTTTCTTACTCCCTACAGTTTGAATAGAGAGTCTAGTCAAGCAATGCGTGGCGTGTTCGTACAAGCACAAATGACGAGTCAAATTATCAGTGCTGTACTTGACGATCGCCCTTTATTAAAAGTTTGGCAGTGGTGGGGAGATGGTTTATGGATTTGGAGTTGGTCTGTAATAGGAGGAATATTAGTTTGGCAAATCCGTTCTGTTCCAATTTCTATTATTGTTAATGTAGGGGCGATTATAATTTTGTATGGTAGCTGTTTATTCTTACTAATTCAAGGTTATTGGGTTCCCTTAATACCAGCAGCGTTAGGCCAAATTCTTAGTAGTATAGCGCTACACGCCATTCAAAATTCAAAAATTAAAATTCAAAAGTCTTCCCAAACTGAGTTTGAACATTTATCAAAATAATTGGGTCGCGCAACCCCGTTTTTTAAGGCGAAATTTTTTTTTGAGGGTTGCTCAAAATCCCCGTTACAAAAACAACTTCTGTACGTCGCCCTACCGACGGCTCCCGTATCTAACTTATAACTTGGTTAAAAATGTCCGCGCCCTATTTGCGTAGTGCAATAGTAGTCGAGTGGCAATTAATTTTTTTGGTCCCCCTGGTACAGGTAAGACTTTCAGTGCGGAAGCGATCGCTAATTATCTTGGCAAACAAATTATCAAGGTTAACTATGCTGAGATTGAGTCTAAATATGTGGGGGAGACTCCCAAACAAATTAAAGCTGGTTTTGCTAGAGCTAGTGAAACAGGGGCGGTTTTATTTTTTGATGAAGCGGATGCCATTCTGGGAAAGCGGTTAACGAATATTACCCAAAGTGCAGACCATGGGGTGAATGTGAGTCGTGCTGTGATGTTGTTGGAATTAGACAATTTTGATGGGATAGTTATTTTTGCTAGTAACTTACCTAGAAATTATGACGGTGCATTTGTACGGCGCATTTTAGCTCACATTGAGTTTGAACTTCCAGATATAAGTTGTCTGAAAAAATTATGGGAATATTTGTTGCCAGAAGAAGTACCTCGTGCTAGGGATATTACTCCAGAATGGTTATCGCAGCAGTCTACAGGATTAGCTGGTGGGGATATTCTGAATGTGGTGAGGTTGGCAACCAGTAATGCTGTGTCAAGAATAGATGGCGATCGCTTTGTTGTCCAAAGTGACATTGAAGAGGCTATTATTCAAGTTCGCAGTGGGAAGGAAAAAATAGGTAGTTCCACACCAATAATCAAGGAACGAATTATTCCTACGGAAGAGTTACCGTCGGATGTCCAAGATGATTATCAAAAAGTTGTGTCTCAAGATAAGGAATAGTTGCAATTTTCTGTTTTCAGCTTTAGGTAACTTTCAAATGGTGTTTTTACTATTCATAGTATAAAGCATTAAAAACATCTACATAATCAATGCTGTCCCCATCTAGATTTATTTGGGGCAGTTTACTTATTACTTTAATTTAGGGAATTTATACAAAGATAATTTAACTATTTTTACTCCAAATTTTTCCCAGTGCATTATTTTTAAAAGCTCTCCCTATATATAGATACCAACGAAAAACAAGAGGAATTTTAATATGTCCGCTTCGGAAATTGTTATGCACCGGATGTTTGCTGAAGTCGTTGCCTCCTATCACCCCTTTGCTGATTATCTTGGTTATCAAGAAGCAGCTGATGGATTTATTATCCACTACCAAGGCCCGAATGGTCAACAGTACATGGCAATAGATACAGAAGGAAATGTCCTTGGCGATACGACTATGGGAACAACTAGAACACTTGGAGCTTTAGCTGTAGGTGCAGCTATTCTCGACACAATCTTTGGAAATTAATCATCTCCTGGTGGGTGTTGGGCGAATCTTCCCTACTTGCACCAAGCGTAAAATTTTAATCAACGTTTAGTGGGTTAGGGGAGATTATTTTACTCAAACCAATAAGTTTTAGTTGCACCGGAACCCACCTTTAAATTACACAGTAACGTACTTTCAAAACTTCTGTTTGTGGGTTGAGAGCGAAATTTTTGTCTAGTCTAATCAACCTAGTTTGTACTACATCTGAGAAACTTGAATTTTGTGTATTTGTATTTGTCATTGCCAAAATCAAGGAAATATCTTCATCTTTACCCCAAATAGAGAAAGTGCATTATTTATCAATTGTCTCCCTATATATAGGTAGAGTGAAATTCAGCCATAAATTCACTTCAAAAAATCATTTTCAATTATCAAATACAAATATGACTACCAACACTAGCAACAACAATCCCCAAAAAGAACAAGTTCAAGAAATCAACGAACAAATAGCCAAAAACAAGCTTTCAAAAGTTGTTAAATTATCCCATCGGAGTATGACAGGAACAATTATTCTCAGCCTTTTTTTACCAATTGCTGGATATATTTATACGCGCCGTTGGCTACCGTTTTTATGGTTTATGTTAGGTGGTTTCTTAATTTCTGGAGTTGTAGCAGCTTCTGAGCCAGAGGAAGATAAAGCTGGAGAATTGGCTTGGACTTTATGTGCTTTTTACGGAGCAATTGTCGCTCCGATAGATAATGGACAAGCTATTGCAAGGGCACGGGAAAAAGTGAGTGATTT
>JBFRWR010000600.1:0-20200 GCA_051439685.1 Trichodesmium sp. | reverse complement strand
ACGCGCAGATTCTCCAGGCTATACCTGAAAGGGTCTGTCAAAAGGCATTTCTACCACCGACCCTCTACCCTGTTGCTTTTGCTTCAGGCTACTTGTTTTTTTCTTTCTGGGTACTACCAATCGACTTATATACGCTCAACGCCCTGCGATTACTTGCCCTCCGGGGAACCCGACTTTTTACGGTCCGAGAAGGGCGGGCATTTCTCCTTGACTAGGGTCGCGTCCACGCGCCAGGTATTACCTTTCTCGCTATGATAACAAATCACGGCGACTAAAGTCGCGGCGTCGTTTTTCCGTCCCGCTTTGAAAAGACGGGGCTACCAAACTGCCGAACTTTTTCCGTGTATTTTTGTTTTTTATGGTTATCAGAGTTAGCTGAAAAACAACAATAATTGAAAAATACTACAGTAAAATTACTTTTATTACTCATATATAGCAATCTTATTTCGGTCGCTGACAAAACTCAAAAGCTTTTAGGAAAAAATGAAAATGTGGGAGTTTCAGTTCTTTTATTTACTTTTTGATTTGTCAAAAACAATTTACCGATTACTATATATAGCAATCCTCCGCATATTCGTGGCAAAAATATTACTTCTTTTTAGGGAACATTGAATAGGTAGGAGTTTCATTTTTTTTATTTACCTTTTAATTTGTCACAACCAATGTGCGGATTGCTATAGTAATTTTTTGCTGCTCTATTTTTCTGCTGTTTTAACTTTTTTTTCTCCCAATGTATATTCTTTTTCAATATTAATTGCGTCTATTCCCTCAGTTGCCATCAACTTAAACATTGAGCCTAATTGTACCCAAATTAATAAAGCAGTTGGAAATACTACTATTGCCCCCATAATTATAGATAACCATTCGACAATATTAAATGTAGAAAGGCTAGATGATACACATAAAAACACAAATAAAGTCATGCTTAAGTAAGCAGAAATTATATTAGGAGTTTGATAATTGATTTGTTCAACAGATTTTTTGCTTTTAGACCATAGAGTTAATTTATATTCCAACATATCTTTAAAAATTATGCCTAAGATAATAGCAAAAAATAATGTCAACTGAATTACTGTATAAACAGGTAAATTGAAAAAAGTTTTAGTGTACATTTTTGTTAAACCATAAATATTAACAGCTATAAATTATAGCATAATTTAGAGTTATTAATTATTCTAGCACAGGCATCTTGCCTGTTAGCTGTTTACCTCATAACAACGGAAAGTGCTGTAGATTTATATTAGACTTCTTGCAGAAGTCAGGGAATAGGGAATAGGGAATAGGGAATAGGGAATAGGGAATGAAATTTTTGATTTGATATATTGAATTAATTTCATTTTTTATTTTTTGGAGATGTCTATTGATATAGTTAAGGTTATAAGACTCATTTATCAATTTTATTCGATAAATTTATATACATTTGATAAGTGATTTTGGCTCTATATAATTTGAGTAATACGACTAGCAGTCAATCTGGTAATCAATCAAGTTAATCTTGAAACGGAGGTCTAAAACCTCTTAACTTAATATGATTAATTAATTTTGCTTAGTTACCTGAAATAATATTTTCTCCAAATTTTGTAAAGTCTCCACAAAATTATCATTAACCACTTGTAGGTCAAATTCTCCAGCAGCTTCTACTTCCTCAGTTGCCTTTAGTAAACGCTTTGCGATCGCTTCTTCGGAATCTTGTTTCCTACCCCGTAATCTTTTTTCTAATTCAGTCATGGAAGGGGGTAAAATGAAAACTCGTAATGCTTCAGGAAAGCTTTTTTGAATTTGTCGCGCCCCATATAGCTCAATTTCTAGTACAACTAATTTCCCCTGTTTGATATTTTCAATTACAGGAAGGCGAGGTGTTCCATAAAAATTACCTGTAAATTCAGCCCACTCTAATAATTCATCATTATCTATCATTTTTTGGAATTTATCACGGTCTACAAAAAAATAGCTTTTTCCCTCCACTTCCCCAGGGCGAGGAGAACGGGTAGTAACAGATACAGACAAAACTAATTCTGGATGGTGTTCGAGTAAAGAGTTTAACAAAGTTCCTTTTCCCACACCACTAGGTCCAGTTAGAACAATTAATCTACCAGTTTCCATAATTTTTTATGTATTAATTTGATTAAATTTTTAGTTATTCAAGACTTACGCATGATTGAACGAGTTTTGGGCGTTTGAGATTGCGTCGCTGTCGCTCACAATGACATGATTTCGTTATTTTGCCTAAGTCCTATTATTAATAACAGATTCTAGAAAATATAGTTTTTATAGAGCTTTGTGAGGTACAGTTATCCTTTGTTTTTTTTATTTATTCCCTGTTTTATGTCTCCTGTTTCCTCAAACCCAAAATCTGCTACCTCACCAATATTAGAAACTGGTATAGAACATTAATTATCAAAAAATTAGTCATCTTTGTGATTAATTGTAAATCTATGTGCTACTGTCTCAGGTTGAATAGAAGAAAGGATAACATGATTAGAATCTGTAATAATTACTGCCCTAGTACGTCTACCATAGGTAGCATCAATTAATTGGCCTCTTTCCCGTCCATCATTAATAATTCGTTTGATGGGGGCAGATTCTGGACTAACAATTGCAATTATTCTATTAGCAGAAATAATATTACCGAAACCAATGTTAATTAATTGGATATCCATGACATATTATAGGATAATGGATAATTGATAATTAATAATGGATAATCATCTCTGGTTCAAACTATTCTTGATTGAATATCAGGAAAAATATGATTTCTTTGTTTTCCCCTGAAAAGGAGAGGTTTTAAGCCAGAATGATTAAATTATTAATAATTAGTTAAATCTGGATTATTAGTAGTAGTTGGTAGTTAGAATTCAGAATTAATAATTTGAGATAAAGTCTTTAAGTTAAAATCGACTATTATCAAGTTTTTCAGGGTTTAAAATTGCTATAATTGGCTTTGGGAATTTAGATGAAATTCTCTAAAACTTATTTAAGGGTTACTAGAATTTCCTTCGCCATTTATATCAAATCTCTAAAATTTATTTGAAAATAATTTGCCATGAGTCCTATTGGGTAAAAACTCTCTTTAATTATCAATTGTCAATTATCAATTATTAATTATAAAGAGAGGCTTTATACCTTAATTTGTCGGTAAAAAATTTTGTTTGTGAGCTTACTATAACTTAAATAATCATCAACCCCAAATGGTAGATGAAAAAAGCGCGAAAAAATATTTCGAGGGAAATATCTGCAAGAAATAAAATCTCTAGATTTAATCTTAAGATAATAACGTTTAATAATTTTTGACTTTTAAATTGTAATTTTTGATTTTAACCTGACTGTGCAACCTGTTGACTATACCACTCTTATTGCTTCCTGTTCAGAAATCCGGTCGGAATGGCTTCCGGCAAGGTTAGAACAGGTATATCAACGCGATCGCTTTACCATTTCTATAGCTCTGCGAACTCTGAAAAAACGGGGTTGGCTTGATATTTCCTGGCATCCTCAAGCAGCCCGTATCTGTATTTCCGACCCCCCACCCCGTACCCCTGATACTTTTACTTTTAGTCAACAACTACGACATCAGTTAGGTGGGTTGGCTTTAATAGCTATTTCTGAAGTTTCACCTTGGGAAAGGGTTTTGGACTTTCAATTTGCCAAGCGTCCCGGAGAAACTCCTTTATGGCATCTTTATGTGGAAGTTATGACTAAATATAGTAATGTTATTCTTACCACTGCTGATAATTTAGTTGTTACCTGCGCCCATCAAGTTAATAGTCAACAGTCTAGTGTCCGGCAAATTCAAACTGGTCAACCTTACGAACTTCCCCCATCTCTAACTAACCCTATTCCTAATTTGCAGGAAAATCAACAACAGTGGCAAGAAAGGATTAGTTTAATTCCTGGTCCATTATGGAAAAATTTAATTAAAAATTATCGTGGTCTGAGTAAGGCTTTAGTACAGCCAATGATTAAAGCTACATATATAGAACCTCAAAAATCTACCGATAGTTTGACTATTTTAGAATGGGAGAAATTATTTGTACTTTGGCAAAAATGGCTAGAAAATTTGCAGGAGTTAAAATTTGCTCCTGGTTGGACAGCAAGTGGCTATAGTGTAACTGGTTGGGGAGTGATAAAACCTGTGGAAACTGTCCAGGATTTACTAAATAGTTATTACACTCAACAGCTTAATCAACAACAGTTTAGTCAACTACATCATCAAATTAGTCAAAAGCTTAATACTGTCACTAATAAATTACAACTAAAAGCCAATACTTTTACAGAACGTTTAAAACAGTCAGATGGGGCAGACTTGTTGCGATCGCAAGCCGATCTGCTTATGGCCAGTCTTCAGGAATGGCAACCAGGAATGAAAAGCATGACACTTTCTGATTTTGAAACAGGCCACCCAGTAGCGATTAAGTTAGACCCAGAAAAAAATGCTGTCCAAAACGCCCAAAGTCTTTATAAAAAGCATCAAAAGTTGAAAAGGGCGCGGATTGCAGTTGAGCCACTTTTAGCAGAAGTTCAAGCAGAAATTGATTATTTGGAACAAGTAGAAGCTTTTATTTCTCAGTTAGATAGTTATAGTAGTTCAGAAGATTTACAGACTTTAGCAGAAATTAGGGATGAGTTGATTCAACAAGGTTATCTTAATCCTCCAGAACACCATCATCAAGATAATAAAAGAGATACAGAATTTTATCGTTACCAAACTCCTAGTGGGTTAGAATTATTAGTCGGTCGTAACAACCGTCAAAATGACCTTTTAACTTTTCGAGTTGCGGGGGATTATGACTTATGGTTTCATACTCAGGAGATTCCTGGTAGTCATGTTTTGTTGAGACTGGATGCTGGTAGAATACCTGATGAATTTGACCTACAATTTGTCGCTGATGTGAGTGCCTTTTATAGTCGTGCCCGTCAAAGTGAGGTAGTCCCGGTAATTTACACTAAACCTAAGTTTGTTTATAAACCCAAGGGGGCAAAACCGGGAATGGTTGTTTATAAACAAGAACAAGTTTTGTGGGGGAAACCACAAAGCGCAGAAATCTACATTAAACCTGAAAAACTTCGGCAAGAAAGTTCCCGGAAGATTTATCCCCTATTTCAGGAGAAAAAATAAAAAAACCATCTTATATCATGTCCGGTTGAACAGTCGTAGGGGCGATTCGCGAATCGCCCCTACAGAATTAAGGAGGGAAGAAAGAAGAAAAGAAGAATAAAGTTTTTTTATCACTAATTACCCGGACATGATATTACCTAATCCTGTTGGTGAGCAGAATAGGTAATTCTTAATTCTTAATTCTTTTCCCCTGCTCCCTCTTTTTTGCAGATGTCTATATAGAACCCATTTGGTATCTTTGCAAAAGTGAGGATTAGGAGACAGGAGACAGGAGACAGGAGACAGGAGACAGGAGACAGGAGGCGCGGAGGCGCGGAGGTGCGGAGGCGCGGAGGCGCGGAGGCGCGGAGGCGCGGAGTCAGAATTTCCAAAATAGGAAAGCGAAAAAAGTATAAAAATAGCCCCAATCTCCCCATATCCCCATCTCCCCGTCCCCCGATCTCTCCAGCTAATTTTATAGATCCCAAATGGGTTCTATAGAGCCAAAATGGGTTCTATACAGAAAAAATAATTTTTTTTTGCAAAAAAATACTCAATAGTTTGTTACAATAAGTACATAGACAAAGTGAGACATATAACCCGCTAATCGCTGCGAACTTGGGAATGCGTAGCTTAAGGTTAATCTCACAGAAATAACAACGGAAACTTATTTTGATTTAGGCCAGTTTGCTCAAACTGGTTTTTTTATTATTAGTTGGCAAATAAAAACTAAAAATGGTCAAAAGTTTACGATATAAGTCTTTCAGTTATTTAAGTATTAAATATGGTAGACCTTTCAACTTATAAGGACTGGAAGAACTTTTTGAGCTTAATTGCTAACCACTCTATTTATTATATTTATTGAAAGTCAAGAAAATTATCGAGTTTGTAGCAGAAATCTTAGGTGTCCTTATTTTAGAAATCTTAGTTCAGTAATTAGATCAGATATTTAACTATATCACAAAAATGGCGTTGGTAAATCAAAAGATGAAACTTTAAAAGTAATCTGTTTTTAATACCTCTAAATATTTAACCAGAGTAACTGGTGAGTATCACCCCTAGTAGAAAATCATCCAACCAATTACCAACGCCACAAAAATACTTTTTATAACACTCTAGTAATTTATATACAAAAAATAGTATAAAGAATATCTCATTGAAGGGTGATTAGTGACTTATGATAAATCATAAACCGTTAGACCCACATTTTTATTGGTAATAACTATGTCACAACAGAGTCTCATCAAAGTCAACCAAAATGGACAATACAATCACCAAAATTTTAGATATCCACCTACATTAGACCTTGATACTATAAATGAGCAATTTGCCCAAGTGGATGCTCAGACTCTTGTGAAGTGGGGATATGAAACTTTTGCAGAAGGTCTGGTTATGAGTACCAGTTTTGGTATCCAGGCCGCTGTTATGTTACACCTAGTTACCAGTGTTGTTCCTAATATTCCTATCATCTGGGTTGATACAGGATATTTGCCAGCCGAAACCTATAGATTTGCTGAAGATTTGACACAACGACTCAGGCTTAATCTGAAAGTATATCAATCCCCTATTAGTCCAGCTCGGATGGAAGCTTTATATGGCCGACTATGGGCGGAGGAAAATGTTGATGCTCTTAACCGTTATGACCAAATCCGCAAGGTAGAACCCATGCAAAGAGCATTAAAAGATTTGAATGCTACGGCTTGGTTAGCTGGCCTCAGAGGAGACCAAACTCAACACCGTCAAACTTTAAATCGGGTTGGTCAACAGTCGGGTATATATAAAATTTTACCTATACTAAATTGGAATGCAAGGGACATTTATCAATATTTGACAGCCCATGATTTGCCTTATCATCCATTTTTTGATTTGGGATATACTACTGTGGGAGATTGGCATTCTAGTCGGCCTCTAACTGCTGATGATGCGAATGAAAGGGATACCCGTTTTCATGGTCTTAAGCAGGAATGTGGACTACATTTACCTCAAACACAGGGTGAAGCTCAAAGTCTTGATTCTAGTTCTTTATAATTAATCTGAATAGATTCATTAATTGATAATTGATAATGGATAATGGATAATTGATAATTACAAGATGGTTTTAACCGTTACGCTATTGAAGATCGGGATATTCAAGATCACTTTTTTTCCCTTTCCAAGTGGAGGCTTCAAGGCGCGAATTATTTAATTATTAATAATTACTAATTGGGTAAGTATAAATAAAGGTCAAAACAAAAAATCTCAAAAAGAACCTAGAAGCAAGTTATCAAATCAATTAGATTAGGAGAAATAGGTTGCTTAAACAAGCAGGAAGCGAAACAAAATATCCTAATGGTACTTCAAGCTCCTTAAATTTTAAAGCCTTTATAAATAGACATCTCCGAGCATCAAAAATCAAATCAATTATCAAGTATAAATCATCAATTATTTCCCCTCCACCGGAGGGGTTAGGGGTTGGTTCCATACTGCATACTCCCTACTCCCTCTTTTCCGAAGATGTCTAATCTAAATAAAGGTTTTAGCCTTTTGAAATATCAAAGCGCAGCCTTCTGCAAGAGGCAGTATTCCGTGAAGAAATCATCCTTACAAGAAGTCATAAGTGATATTTTAGAGACTTGAAACCTCAGCTTTACAGTAATTTCACCTTATTATTTAACTTGATTACTTACTAATTAGGGTTTGCTGATTAAATCTAAAAGCATTTACAGCTAAAGGTTTGAGCAGTTTTAGCCATGGAAAAAGTACAAGGTTTTTGCTCCTTAGAGCTGCAAAAAGTTAGGATTTTGGGTTGACGCGAGGTAGAAAAATCAAAGGATAATTCTTCCTGCTGCCTCCTTATCATTCCTTACTCCTCCTGTCTCCTGTCTCCTGTCTCCTGTCTCCTGACTCCTACCCTCACCCATAAGACTTTTTCAGCAAGCCCTAATTCTTTGTAAGATTTTCTAAGTGAATTGGTATTAAATTATTGTTTAAAGTTTAACCAAATCTAGCTAAAAATTTAACATGATTATTCTTTTTGATTATGCTCTAAAAAAAAATCTTTTAGTTAAATTATTATAGTCAAGTGATGTTTACCTTTCAATAACTTAATCAACAGTAAGGGATTAATAAAACTTCTTTCGGAGAAATTTAAAAATTTGAAGTAAATATTTTTCTCCCAAACTGCTTGAGATGGTTTCCATCGTAATCTAAAAAAGCTATTGATTTTAATTGAATTTAAGATTGCTGTTCTAATTGTGACTTCATTCTTTCTAAAGTCGTGTGCATTTGATTAAACATTTGTTGAGGAGTAATCCCAAATTGATTTAACTGAGTTTTGAGCTGCTCCATAGTCATTTGAGCCATAAAATCTTCAGATAATTCAAAGCGTTTCATAAAAATACGATACCGCTCCATAATAGATTCCATTTTTTCAATGTAAATCTTTTTACCTTCCCGGTCAAATTTGCCATAGTCACTTCCTAACATAATTAAGGATTGATAATCCTCAAATAATTGTTTGGCTTCTTGTTGAACTACTTCTGAATCAAAGAACCCCATAGCTTTCCTTTTTGATAATCTAAAAATTATATTAACTAAGTTTTTAACTGAGAAATACCCTAATTAAAAATTATGACATTAATCTGACATTTTTATTTATATTTGGGTCGTCTCATTAATAGCTTTAAGTATAACATTAATTTTTTGTCTGGTTTTGAGTCAGAATGGTGTGGAAATACGCCCATACCAGTTCGTCAAACCAGAAATTTGATTTATTGATACATAAAACTAAATCTTTTCTAGGGTTTCTATTGTAATTACTAGAACATTTTTTTGAGTTATTCATTTTTATAGCATATTTTGTAATACCAATTTTATGGGAGTCTGCACAAAATTATCAATTTATTAATTTGTGATTCTTGAGCTATATAGCAACCCTAAATAGGTTGTAAGATTTTATAGCAATCCTAAATAGGTCGTGAAACATGAAAAAGTAGATAAAAAACTTTAAATTCCCGCCTGTTACCTGTTCTCTTTCCCCTAAAAAGCAGTAAGATTTTTGACACAAATAAAATAGGATTGCTATATCTTAGGGCTTTAGTCTTTTAATCGGATTTTCGCTTAGGTTTGGAGAAGAAACCCCTACAGTTTTTTTCACAAATTATTGAGGATTAGTATAGTCAAATCTAAGTCAAATTTGATTAGATAAAACTGTATGTTAATTTGGTAAAATTCAATTTTTAGATAATTCTTGCCACCCAGATATTTTGTGATTTAGTCAAATCAAAAGTGCTATCAAGATTACCGAAAAATTTAGATATAAACCCTCTCTTTATAATTAATAATTGATAATCATCAATAGTTTTGATTCTCCACTATCCATTATCAATTAATGAACCAATCCTCTTGATTTAGAAGAAAAGGTAATTATGAATTATGGCTCTTCTCGGGTAGCTATGATAAATTACTACAAAATAAACTCTGTAACCCCTGCTATTCAAGGATTATGGGAATACAAAAAAGCAATTATCATAACAATCAATTTTTATTTGGTTGAATCCTCTGGTATTTAAGGGTTTAAGTTCATTTAAACTACTAAGAAGCTATAACCAGTCTAGGATATCCTGAACTATTAATTGTTGAACTTATCTTTCTAACAATAAAGTTACCGGACCATCATTATCAATTTCAACTTCCATCATTGCTCCAAAGATACCTGTTTCCACCTTTAAACCACTCAATTTTAATTTGTCTACAAATAACTGATAAAGTTCTTTAGCAACTTCAGGAGATGCTGAATTATCAAAAGATGGACGACGACCTTTCCGACAATCTCCATAAAGAGTAAATTGACTAACGATTAACAATTCACCATTGATATCCATTACGGATTTTTCCCAACGATTATTATTACTATCTGGGTCAGGAAATAAACGCATATCTAAACATTTACGCACCATCCAATCTATTTCTATGTTTGTATCTGTCTTCGCAATACCAACAAGTAAATTTAATCCTTTACCTATTTTTCCTACAATTTCTCCATTTACTTTTACCTGAGAAAAATTCACTCTTTGAATTACAATACGCATAATTTATTTAACTCAACAGTCAAAATTTAAAAGTGAAAGAATCACTGGAATTTAGATATTTGTTCAGATTTAGCAATAATACTAAATTCGCTGATAAAGATATACTTTTTCCAAATCTTGTTTAATCTTTTTGTCTTCTACCAACTACTAAAAGTATTGCTAGACTTAGATAACACTTCAATAATAATTATCAATAGTTTTTATGTTCCCCTATCCATTATCAATTAATCTATGAATTCTGTTTATTTATAAGAAGAGGTAATTATTAATTATTAATCATTAATTGTTAAACTGCCCTAATTTGATTTGAGAGATACAGTATTAAGAGGTTTATTCTAATAAAATATGTAATGAATTTTGGGTACTTGCTGAGAATAAATATTTTTTTTTGTCTATTCCCTACTACTTACTCCGTATATCCTCTATCTCTCCTACTCACTGCTGTCTAAAACCATAAATCTATTTACTTTCTCAATTAGGAAATTACTATAAATAAGTTATTTTTCCTTTATTTATCAATCATAAAATATAGAAAAAATTGTTCTTAATGTTCATATTTGAACAATAATTTTAACTATTTCAGTCATCAAAAATCTGAATAAATAAATACAAAACATTGAGTAGGATAATTTTAGATATAAGAGTTAGCAAACTTACAAATTCTCTAACAATTATTGAGATAATTTGACTAACAGACTATTTATCAAATCAGTCTTCAGAGAATTAATAGTTACTAAAATCTCTCAGCAGGAATAATTTAAGGGATTAAAATTTAGTAGATAGAGAGATTTTAAGTACATATATTCCGGGATTTTCCGTGGCAAATAGTTGTCGAATATTTCTGAATTCCTATTTCCTGTTCTCTTGATAAATTCATACAAAAAATTGAGTAGGATAATTTTAGATAGAGAAGTTAGCAAACTTACAAATCCTCTAACAATTATTGAGATAATTTGACTAACAGACTATTTATCAAATCAGTATTCAGAGAATTAATAGTTACTAAAATCTCTCAGCAGTAATAATTTAAGGGATTGAAATTTAGTAGATAGAGATATTTTAGGTACATATATTCCGGGATTTTCCGTGGCAAATAGTTGTCGAGTATTTCTGTATTCCTATTTCCTGTTCTCTATTCCCTATCTCCTTTTTATATCTCCTGATAAATTCAATCTCTAAAACTACCTTTGAGAATTTAGGATAACTTTTCTTTGCTTCTGAGAGATTTAATATATGACTAAAACAAAACTAAAATATACCTACTCATATTATCAGGGTTTGAAGACCAAACCCCGAAATTTGTACTAATATATCTAACTTTGATTCGTTACTTTTTCAGAAATAATACATTCCTCTAATTGGGATTGCAACTTCTCATGGTCTAAGTTTTGACCAATTAAAACCAATTGATTTTTCTGATTATCTTTCCACTCATCATCAACAATACTAAACCGCTTACCACTTAGGTGGAATATATGTCTTAGATCGCTTTCTTCAAACCATAAAAGTCCCTTAGCTCGGAAGACATTTGCAGGTAATTTATTATCCAAAAAATATTGGAATTTCTTAAGAGAAAAAGGCTTATCGCTTTGAAAAGAAATAGAAGTAAATCCATCATTTTCTAAGTGGTTAGAATGATGGTGATGATGTTCATGTTCATGTCCATGGTCATGGTCGTGATGGTGATGATGTTCATGGTCATGGTCATGATGGTGATGATGTTCATGGTCATGGTCGTGATGGTGATGTTCATGTTCATGTTCATGATTATGAGCTTCTATTTCTTCAAAATACTTATCTGACTCAAACAAACCCACACTTAGAATTAATGGTAAAGCTACTTCCGATTGTTTAGTTTTAATAATTCTGGCATCTTTTTTAACATCCCTAATTTTCACTTCCAATGAATCTAAATCTGCTTTCTCAACCAAGTCAGTTTTATTCAACAAAATAATATCACTGTAGACAACTTGACTATATGCTGCTTGACTATTAAATAAATCAAGACTATAGTTAGCAGCATCTACTAAAGTAATAATTGAATCTAGGCGAGTCATATCTCGCAACTCAGTTCCTAAAAAAGTTAAAGCTACTGGCAATGGATCGGCTAAACCAGTAGTTTCTACCACCATATAATCAATTTTTTCTGGTCTTTCTAAAATTTGATAAACTGCATTTTTCAAATCATCATTAATAGTACAGCAAACACAACCATTAGTAAGTTCCACCATTGTGTCATCTGCATCAGTAGAAATAATTAACTCATGATCAATGCCAATTTCTCCAAATTCATTTACCAAAACAGCAGTTTTTACACCCTGTTGATTTTGCAATATATGGTTAAGTAAAGTGGTTTTACCACTCCCCAGAAAACCCGAAATTATTGTTACTGGTAAACCATATTTTTGCGTATCCATATTTGATTGGTCTAATTGAGTAGTTGTTGATTGCATTTTTAGCCCTATGAAATTTAGCTTGATGTTGATTTTTGAGTATAAATATAATTATTATAATACCAACTTTCAGACTGTTGAATTTAGGATATCTCTAAAAAAAAGATTAAATAGAGGTTACTAAATTTAGCTGTTTAACCAAATAATCATTCTCTGAAGCTCCTGTAAAAAAATGAAAGAGATTAAAGTAGCAATTTTACTTGAAATTTGATATGATTAACTTGGTGGGGTTTGTTCGTATGTAAGCATGACTTTTTATTCAACAAAGGTACACATATAAGCAACATAATAGTTTTAGAGGGGGTTTTGAATAAATTTTTACTGTAGAACATTTTTCAAGACACAACTGCCAAAAATCATTTTGTGAAGCTCCTAAAAAAGAGAGAGATTCAGGTGGAAATTTAACTCTAAATTTGATATAGTTAGTTAATATGGTGGGTGCTATTCGGCTACACGCATGAATTTTTATTCAACAAAAAATCAACTAACACTCTAGATGTCAAAATTTTCTATCTACCATGGTTAACAGGAAAGAAATTCAAATGGGCAAATCAACCGCTTAACCTCCAGGATTATCTAGGGTATGCGGAAAAAGTCTTTTGTGTAGGGGCAATTCATGAATTGCTCCTACTGCCCAGTTCAATAAAATGTAGAAAAGTTTTTGAGAATATTAGGCGGATTTGGTATAATAGCAATTTGATAAATGTTTGCTACAAATAGCTAGGGAACTTTTGAGGAGTCAGGAGTCAGGAGTCGCGTGGGAATGGCTTAAATACCATTTTTTAGGCCGTCAATCATCTTTTTAGCCAAAATTAATCTATTAGTAAAATATTTTTATCACCCTTATTTTTATCGCCCTTATTATTAGTAAAATTCTTTTTTCCAAATAGTATAAATACGACAAAAATACCACAACTAAGAGATTCAATGTATCAGGAAAGATAAAAATGAGATAGTTCATTAATTGATAATTGATAATGGATAATTGATAATTACAAGATGGTTTTAACCGTTACGGAATTGAATATCAGGAAATATTATTTCTTCTCTTGGTCGATTGGATATGGCGTTTGCTAGCACAAAGCTCCGCTTTATATGTCGCGCAGCGTTAACGGAGTTGTGCGAAGCAAAACAACCGCTTTTTCCCCTATCCAAGGGGAGGCTTCAAGGCGCGAATTATTTAATTATCAATTATTAATTATTAATAATTCGGTAATAGGGAGTAGGTCCGAAGAAATCAACACAAATATTTCTCACTTCACTCGTCTAGGAATATATTTACCTCATATCTATCTACCTACTGGATTTCAATTCTGGGAAATCTTACCAATTTGGGATTTTAGTAACTATTCGTTCTTTTCATACTTAATTTGACAAAAAGTCTCTAAAATAGGATTGCTATATGACCTATCAGTAAAAACCTTTAACCACCATTAACGTCAAAGAATAATTGGATCAAAAGTAGGAAAACTAAATTTTCCAGAAGGAATAAGTACATCCAACAACAAATCAACCACCTGCTTCCAAGTAAAATGCCTAAGTACCCATTGAGGGCCTTCTTGGCGAGCCTGGTCTAACAAAAAACCTTTTTCAATAACTGTTTGCATTAACTCAATTAGATGTTCCTGTTCCGGGACTACAAACCTAAGAATCTCACCATCTTGAGTCTGATTAATCTGGAGTTGACTATCAATAGGTAAAGCAAAAGTAGGGTGAATAAAATCATCCGTAGGCCCACCCCTTGTACAAATAACAGGTAAACCACAAGCCACAGCTTCTAAAACTGGCAAATTAAAACCTTCAGCCAAATAAGGAGAAACATAAGCATCAGCAACCTGATAAAGTTCTGCCATCTCAAGAAACGAAAGAGTGTTACCAACATAAATAATTCTAGGTCGTATTCTGGCCATCTCTGCATTAGTCAGGGCAACCTGGCCAGCCTGAGCAATAGAATCTTGAGAAGGAAAAATGGCATCTCTACCCTTAAGAATCAATTTCGTATCTGGATAACGTTCAACAATAGTAGCAAATGCTTTAAGTAAACGTCCTACTCCTTGACTTTTGTTACACATCAACCCAACATTGAGAAACACAAAAGAGTTATTAATGCCCAATTTTTGGCGCAGGGCATTTCTCTCATCTATTGGTAAAGGATGATAAATATTGGGGTTGACACCTAGAGGCACAACTGCGACTCGACTTTCATTGGCACCACTGTGAATAAACCCCTTTTTTGACCAGTGGGAGGGAGTAATAATAATTGTATCTGATTGAGAATGGGCATCTGCAAAGGAGTTTACACCCATTCCTCTAATAATAGATTTGGTGACGCTCCCCCACTCGGTACAAGCAAAAATTGCTGTGCGGTTGCTTGTTGAGGAATTGAGATTAAACGGAGCATACATCCGTAATGTGGCATCTGCTCGTTGTTGTGGTGATGGGTTGGGGATATTGTGTAATGCTGTTTCTACATTTTTGGGAAATAATCCTGTTACTGGTTGCCAGCTTTTGCTAATGTAAGGCATATCTCGATGATAGATTTTTAGCTGGGGTAGGTTGAGCATTTCTAGTAGTTGGAATTGATTGACGATCGCATAAGAATGGGGTAAAAAACGCCAACCTTCAATAATTAGCTCCAATGGGTATTACTCCTGAATATTTTGGTGTTTTAGTAGTCATTTCCATAAAAGGTGTTAAAACTCTTGCAGTTTAAGCATTCAGAACTTAGCACTCACCACTCAGCACTCAGCTTCTAGTTTTTTTGATGAATGAAACCAGGGTTCTTTTAACTTCTCATTTTTAACCATGAATTTGTAAACCATATAATTTGTAGTAGGAAATTATAGATGTATTTCAGAAGTTATTAAAGTTTCGCTGGGCGAAACATAAATTACCCCTACTGACTCCTGAATTCTGACTCCTCAGTAGTTTATTTATAACTGTTCAACCGGACATAATATTACTTATAGCTTCCCATTTCAAATCTGACAGTCAATATAATAGTCATTAAATAGTCGGAAGTTTTAATAGTCAGGACTTACGCATGAGGTAGGAAAAACTAGGATTTGAGATTGCTTCCCTATGGGTCGCAATGACGAAAATACGTTGCAGTTGCGTAAGTTTTAATAGTATTACTGTAATTATAATGTTAAAATAACTAATAATCTTGTGATTAATCTTCTATGATAGTTATCAATTTTTGTAGAGCTGTTAGTGGTGTATTCTTTCAAGAGAAGCTTGTAGGTAAAATTAGTTATATCCAACTACTATTAATTTAAGCTTCTGATGTTTGAGAAGATTAATCTAGGTAGACTGACGATCAATCATTTATGATTAATCAAGAGAACTGTAGCAATATGATTTAAGTTATGAGATATTGAAGATTTTTAGGAGAAAAATTCACAAGAAAAAAATGTATCTTCTCAAGATGATAACTGTTATATTCTATTCTTTTCAGAAACATCTCAATTCTCATAATTTAATTCCTGATTGCTATATCAATTTTCACCAACCAAGAACTGTAGAAGGATTTCCATGAATCAGAAAAAATACACAATTATGATTGTCGATGACGAAGTTTTGAATCTCAAGCTCATGTTAAATTTGTTGGAAATATCTGGCTTTGATGTCATCGTCGCCGAGAGTGGAGAAATAGCCATAGAAAAGCTAAAAAATCAATTACCAGATTTGATTTTGTTAGATGTCATTATGCCAGGAATTGATGGATTTGAAACTTGTAAATTTTTGCAATCTTCAGCAATAACTAAAAATATACCAGTTATTTTTATGACTTCTATTGCCGAATCACATAAGAAAATTAAAGGTCTCAAATTAGGCGCAGTAGACTATATTATTAAACCAATTAAAACAGAAGAAGTTTTAGCGAGAATCAATATACATCTTCGCTTACAAGAGGAGATTAAAGAAAGGACTAAAGCTGAAATAGAATTGCAAAAAGCCAAAGCGGAATTAGAAGAAAAAGTTAAAGAAAGAACTGCCGAACTTTCTCAATCTTTAGCCAAATTACAAGTAACTCAAGGTCAACTGATTAAGAATGAGCAAATGTCTAGTATTGGTGAATTAGTTGCTGGTATTGCCCATGAACTTAATAATCCAGTTAGTATAGTTGTCGGTAATATAAACCTGGCTGAAAAATACGTTAAGGAACTAATTAATCATATTCAAATCTATCAACAGCAATTTCCTAACCCTGGTGAAATAATAGAAAAAAATGCAGATAAAATAGACCTAGATTTTCTCTTAGAAGAGTTACCAAAAATGTTATCTTCTATAAATTTAGCTAGTAAGAGAATTAGCGAAACCAGTACATCATTACGAAGTGTTGCCAGAGCAGATAGTACCTCTAAAGTTCCTTTTGATATTAACGATGGTATAGAAAGTACATTAACAATTTTGCAACATCGACTCAAAGCTAATAATCAGCGTCCAGATATTGAAATTATTAAAAATTATGGAGATTTACCTAAGATTAATTGTTATCCCCATAGCTTAAATCAAGTGTTTATGAATTTATTAGTAAATGCAGTTGATTCTTTGGAAGAATATAATTATAAAAATAATCTAACTTATCACGAAATTTTGGAAAATCCTAATCGGATAACTATTACTACTTCAGTTGTGGAATCTGATGAAGTAGTCATAGTAATAGGTGATAATGGAGTAGGAATACTAGCTCATCTTAAAGATCAACTTTCTGAAGCTTTTGATAGACAAAAATCTAAAAATAAAAGAAATAGTCTAGGCTTATCTATGAGTCATTTAATTGTAGTAGAGAAGCACAGAGGAAAGTTAGAATTCCATTCTTCCCCTCAACAAGGAACAGAGTTTGTAATTAAATTGCCACTTTAATTTCAAAATTTCAAGAATAATATAATTTTTTTGATTTTCAAGTTTTAGGTAAGTATTCAGCTTTTTTTAAAGCATTAAATACATTTACTATGGATATAGCAATCCTATTTTATTTGTGTCAAAAATATTGCTACTTTTTAGGGGGCAGGCAACAGTTCATTAATGGATAATTGATAATGGATAATGGATAATTGATAATTAGGGTTTGCGCTCATAAAGTCTTTTGCTAGGGGTAGGAGACAGGAGACAGGAGACAGGAGAAATGGAAATTATAGAGGAGGTAGTCCTAAAAATTGTCCCAAGATTTTTCTGGCATAATCATCCTTAAATACTAGCTTTTTGCAGCTCTATAGACCGAAACAGGCGCACTTTTTTTAGACCAAAAAAGGCTGAAATCAATATCTATCACTGCTTTGATATTTAATCAGCCAGCCCTAATTACGTCTAGTTAAAACCGAGAGGATTGAAGAACAGGAAATATTATTTCTTTTTTTCCCTTTAAAAGGAGAGGCTTTAAACCTGAATTATTTAATTATTAATAATTAATAATTCGGTAAGAGTATCAGTTTTTTTATTTACTTTTTGATTTGTTATGACCTATTTAGGATTGCTATATATATCGCATTTTCAAATAATACCAATTGAATCAATACCAGCTTTTGAAAAAAATATATATTTACTTTCATATAATTGTATGAGTTGACAACTTCAACTCGTTATTTTTGTATTTCAATTCTCTGGTGAAAAATATAGTATAAGTTAAAAGGGCGTTTTCTTAATTTATGAAAAATTACGCCTTGCTGACTGCTGACAGCTAATAGCTTAATGCTTACTTATAGAGAGATATTAGGTAAATATATTCCGATATTTTTAAGTGAGAAATAGTTGTGTTGATTTCTTCGTTCTTACTCCCTATCTCATTTGATATTTCCTGATACATTCAATCTATTAGAAAAGTTGTATTATTAGTAATCATATTACTTAGTTTATTTAACAATTTGAATTAAAATTTCAAAAATTATAGAGTTTTGATAATCCTATAAATATGAATTAAGCCATATTTTTTGATTATTTGACTGAAAATTTATCGGTAATATTTATCAATTTATTTTGTTTTATTAAATTTCCATTAAAAAAATATTAAAAATTTTCAGTATCATCAGTTAATTAAGTTAAGATTTTCTTAAATAAAATTAGGTAAAGTATAAGTGATTTTGTTGATGTTGTTAACTTATTTATATTATTCCTGATATAGATATAGAGCTAATTTATAAACTGATAAACATAATATTATGAAAACTTCTTTTCTGGAAACTCTAGGTGTACCACCCAATACCTGGAGAGTTGATGAAACAACAGCAGATATTACCCGCCCAGCTCTTCCTGCCAAACCATTTACCATCAAAACCGAAACCAAAACCATTAATCTAGATTTAGCTAAAACAGCAATTCTAGTTATAGATATGCAAAATGACTTCTGTCATCCCGATGGTTGGTTAGCTCACATTGGTGTAGATGTGACACCTGCAAGATATCCTATTCAACCACTTATAAATCTTTTACCAAAATTGCGATCGCAAAACGTTCCGATCATTTGGTTAAATTGGGGAAACCGCCCCGACTTACTTAATATCAGCGCTGGGTTACGCCATGTCTATAACCCCACAGGGAAAGGTATAGGTTTAGGCGATCCACTGCCAAAAAATAATGCTCCTGTACTTATAGAAGGAAGTTGGGCAGCAGCAGTTGTGGATGAGTTGGAGCAAAAACCAGCAGATATTCGCGTAAGTAAATATAGAATGAGTGGCTTTTGGGATACCCCCCTTGACAGCATTTTGCGAAATATTGGCAAAACAACTCTCTTGTTTGCTGGAGTAAATGCAGATCAATGTGTGATGGCAACATTACAAGATGCAAATTTTCTTGGTTATGACTGTATTTTAGTTTCCGACTGTAGTGCAACTACTTCTCCTGAATATTGTTGGCAAGCTACTCTTTATAACGTGAAACAGTGTTTTGGGTTTGTCACAAATTCTTTGGCAATTTTAGAAGCTATAGCGCTACGCTAAATTCAAAATTCAAAAGTTAAAAGTTAAAAGTTAAAAGTAATCTATGACTGAGCTTTTCCTAGTGCCGCTATGCGGAATTCAAAATTCAAGCATTATTGATTGGTAAGGCTTTGAGAATTTTGTAACTGGTTATATCATGTTCGGTTGAATACTTATAAATAACTGTTGTGAGGAGCCAGGAATCAGGAATCAGGAGTCAGGAGAAAACGAAGGAGGAAAGTCAAGATAATTTCAGTATTTCTTTGGTAATGTCGGTACTGTCAGTCCTTAAATTTTATTATAACTAATTATCCGAACATGATATTAGTTATTTCTGCCATTCTGCACTAGGAATATATGTACTGAATACTTATATATCTACCTTCTTTCAATCCCTTGAAGTATTAGCACTTTTATATTTTAGTTACTCGTATGCTCTCTTAATAATTATTTGACAAACAGTCTCTAATTAGCATATCAATAATTAGAGCATTACTTTCAGGAATTGGTATAGCAATTGGCGCTTACAGCGGTTTTCATTTCAGTAGACCACAGTAGGGGCGGATGGCCCTTCGCCCCGTCAGGGGTTTGGTTATGACGATGTGGTTTTTCAAGGGTGTAATGCGGTGTATATATGGGTTTATGGGGAAGTTATTTTGGGCAGGTCTT
>JBFRWR010000599.1:0-13413 GCA_051439685.1 Trichodesmium sp. | reverse complement strand
TATAGAACCCCTAATCGGATCTATTTAAGAAGTTACAAGTGCAATACCCATCTGGGTTTTATGATTCTGGGAGTCATTTGTCATAATTTTTCGGTTTCCTGAACTCTTATAGAACCCCTGAAGGGCTCTATAAAATTAGCTGGAGAGATCGGGGGACGGGGATATGGGGAGATGGGGAGATGGGGAGATTGGGGGTATTTTTATAGTTTTTTCCCTATTCTATTTCTATTTCACCGAAATTCTGACTCCTGATTCCGCGCCTCCGCGCCTCCGCGCCTCCTGTCTCCTGTCTCCTGTCTCCTGTCTCCTAATCCTCACTTTTGCAAAGATACTGTTAGGGGTTCTATACACCTTGAGAAGCTGATAAGGCAGTTCCTATCCAAGAAGCTTGCTGAATTCCTGAGTGCTAATTCAATGTAGTAAATCTGTTGTTTCTCAGAAAATCTTCCCAGGGGACTATCACCATTATCTCTGATTCACTCCAGAAACTTTTTGCCCCAAGACCACAGCCTCCCCTGTCCAATATTCTTGCATCTGGTCAAAAGTTTTGACCTGTTGGCCATAGAGCGGGTTGCCAATAGTTACCGTTTGTGACATCTCATCAACTTGCAAGAGTACGACTGCGTGTGGAATATATCCGCCATTTACTGGTTCTTTAACGTGTAGCAAGGCTGGTAGGTTTAGGTTTAGTAGGTCTGTAGTTTTTAGTGAGTCTCGAAAATGGGAGGCTAAACCTAGACGACGCAAAGCCCTCATTTCAGCTAGGGTGCTAGTCCCAAATCTGTTTGTACCTGTCAGGATAACTGCATCCTTTTCCGAGAAGTTGGGTAAAGTACCAGTTATCCGAGCAATTGTAGCAATACTTGCAGGAGCGCAAGTGTAGTTTGTTGTCTGTAATACGACTTCTTCAACTATTACTGGTTCCCCCAATAAATTTGTCACGGGAAGAGAGTAATGAATCAGTCCTGCTAATGGAATTGTGATTATTATTACTGCTAAAATTAGCTTTTGTAAACGTTGCCGATCGCCGTGAATAGGTAATTCTAGACCTAGTAAAAAACCTATACTGAACCATCCTAAACCTAAGACAAAATCATTAATATATTCTCCAATGTATAACAAAATAATTTGAGGAAACAATTTCAGATTAGCTTTAGCACTTAGTAAAAATGTGATGATAACTGTAGCTAGGAATATTAATATTATATAAGTTGATTTTTGATGATTTACTAAAGAGTTTTCTGCTGTTATTCCTGTATCTGCTAACTTCCTACCTAAGTATAATCCTAGTATTATTGAAACTAAACAAATTAAAGCAATTACAATCATTTTGATCAGGTTTAATGGGAAAATACATTAGACATATTCAGCAACTAAGTTTTAGCAATTGAATAAAAAAATAATAACTTTTTAGGGAATAGGGAATAGGGAACAGGTTGGAGTTTCAACTTTTTAATTTATCACAACCTATGGGCGGATTGCTATATAGCATTCCTTTTGAGAAATAGTATTATCCATTAAACATCTCCAGAAAATAAGGAACAGGAAACCGGGGGGAGTAATTGAAAATTTCTGGATAATAATTGATTCTATTTTTTATTTTTGAAGATGTCTATTAATTAGGGCTTGCTGATTAAATCTAAAAGTATTTACAGATAAAGGTATTAGCCTTTTTTGGGTCGAAAAAAGTGCCTGGTTTTCAGCTCTTCACGCTCAAAAAGGAGCGTATTTTAGTCAAGAGTTGGGCAGAAAAATCATTCTTACAATTCTTACTCTTACCTCCTCGCTCATTCCCATGTCTCCTGTCTCCTGTCTCCTGTCTCCTGTCTCCTGTCTCCTGTCTCCTGTCTCCTATCTCCTATCTCCTGTCTCCTATCTCCTGTCTCCTATTTTTGATATTACATTTTGTCGTGCGGAATGTAGGATATAACTTAATTTTGCAGCCACAAATTAGCAAAGCTCTATGTAAATAATTTAATCTAATACTGTTCTTAAGTGACTATTATCAATCTAGTAATACTTGGGCAGATTAACCTCACTTAATTTCTAATATTTGAGAGGATATTTCATTGATTTTCAACTCTAGCTAATACAAATATTTGTGTTATACTCGTCTAAAGCTAGAAATAATTAGCCATAAGTAATCAATGATTATTTTCAGATGCTTTCTCAATGAGTAATCAGGTAAATCTGCTATAGATTACTTTTAATCTCTAACAATTTTGGTAGATTTATGATTAGTGCTTAACAAAATACCTAAATTTGATATTTAATCAATTAATGAAATTTCTACAGATTTTTCAACAATTGATTAGTCATCTATATAATTTTAAATACAATTGAAAGACAATAATTTTATTGAAATTAATAACTTGAATTAAATAAAATAGATATTTTGAAAATTGTAAATATGATGTGGGGAAAATAAAATCATTTTAAACAGTTATTGAATATTTTATTGGTGCCACTTGCCTAAATCATGTTAATTTATAACATACTTGGATAAAAAACTATTTTTCAAATATTTGGTGGCTGTTATTTGTTTGAAGTTCATACTGTTATTTTGATGGCAATATTTTAAGGAAAGAGGATAATTTATGAAATCATTAATTCGCTTAGGTTTAGCATTAGGAATAGTAACTAGCACTCTGCTCGGACCTTCTGTAAAAAATATGTCTGCATTAGCTCTGTCTGAGGAAGAAATTTTACAGAAATTAACTCCTGTGCCTGTATTTACAATTACCGATCAAAATGGTTCTCCTCTTGTAGCTTCAATTAAGAAAGAAGGTAGTGAAAATTCTTCTGTGGCAGGAGTTTTTATTAGTAAGAGTGATGCAGATGCTTTTGTAGATAAATTAAGAGGAGAAAATCCCGAACTGGCTGCTACTGTTAAGGTTGTGCCTGTGTCTCTCGGTGAAGTTTATGAAATGAGTAAGTCTGGCCAGCAAGGTAATCAGAAACTACAATTTGCTTATGTCCCAATCAGAAGACAGGTAGAATCTGCTAAGGCTTTACTTGAGCAGAATGGTCAGAATGTTAACAATTTTAATGGAGTGCCTTTATTCCTGGCTAAGGGTGGACCTGATAATGGATATTTGACCATTCAGCGTGGGGAACAACAGGTAATCCCTATGTTTTTTAACAAGGAAGATTTGCAGGGTATGTTGGATCGAGCTAAGACTCAACAACCTGATACTTTTTCTGCTGTGACAATTGAGGTTGTGAATCTTGAAGCAGTAATTAAAGCTTTGTCTGAAGAGGATGATCCTTTCCTGGAAAAAATTATTTTTATTCCCCCACGAGAGTCTCTGGAATTTGTGGAGAATTTACGAAATTCTGGTAATTAATAGATTGAGATGGACTGTCCCTCAGATTTGGTTGTTTCTGGTCTAGAGCTTTGGCAATGGTATTGTCAAAGTAAGACTGATGCTTTGAGGGAAGATATCTCTGTTTCTGAGGTAGATATCTTATTACGAGAGTTTGCTGGACTGGACTTATTAACGCTCCGTTTAGAGTCTTTTAAAAATTTGCCTCAGATTCAACTGCGAATTTCTTTTGTTGATTTGGACAATCTTTGGCGAAAACGTTTGCAGGATCGGGTTCCGCTTCAATATTTAACTGGGGTTACTTATTGGCGGAATTTTTCTTTGGGTGTTGGTTCTGGGGTTCTGATACCTAGACCGGAAACTGAGTGTTTAATTGATTTGGTGGTGTCAGCTACTAATACTTTTTCTGACCTTGGCCAAGGTAATTGGGTCGATCTGGGAACTGGTAGTGGGGCGATCGCTTTGGGATTAGCAGAGGTATTGACAGAAGCTTCGATTTATGCTGTTGATTGTAGTTCAACTGCTTTGGCTATTGCTAGACAAAATGCTGTTAATTTGGGTTTGGCGGATAGAATTAATTTCTATGAAGGTTCTTGGTGGCAACCGCTGGAACATTTGCGGGGTCAAGTAAGCGGGATGGTGGCTAATCCTCCTTATATTCCTAGTGCTATGGTTTCAACTTTGGAACCGGAGGTAAGGGATAACGAGCCTTTGTTGGCTCTTGATGGTGGTGTTGATGGTCTAGATTGTATTAGGTTTTTAATTGAAACGGCTCCTTTATATTTGGTTTCTGGTGGGGTTTGGTTGGTGGAGATGATGGCTGGCCAAGGGAAAGTGGTGGCTGAGATGTTACAAGATCATGGGGCTTACTGTCGGGTCGAAATTTGTTTCGATCTGGAGGGTGTTGATAGGTTTGCTATAGCTTATTTGAAGTAGTGGACTGACAAATCTAAAATAGTGCGTATTTATTTTGGGGCGGGTTTATCTAATAAATGTGAAAACTGATTAATTTAAGGGGGGGAACCCGCCCCTACTATTGCAACATTTTAGGCGTGTCACGCCACCACTACTGGACTGTTTCAGCTAAAACTGTGCAATAGATTTTTGTTTCTAGGTGTCTTTTTCTCCCCACACTCCCCATCTAAATCTTTCCTAAATCTTCTGTATTTTTGTCATTTTCTTAAGCACCCCGGATCGACAATTTTTTCTTCCTGGGATTGTCAAATTAGGTGAATTTTTGCAAAAATCAAAAATGAAAAATTAAATTACATTTATGAGGTGATGGTATGACTTTAGTATCTATTGAAACTCTAATCGAGGGGGCAATTTCTGGTAAGGTTGTCAGCTTTCCTACTGATACTGTACCAGGATTAGGGAGTATACCAGACCGAGCAGATTTGATTTTTGCAACAAAAGGTCGCAGTCAAGATAAACCTTTAATTTTAATGGGAGCAACTGCTGCATCTTTATGGCCTTATGTTTGTGGAAGTGATGAAGAGTTGCAATTATGGCAAGGAGTAGCTAATAAGTATTGGCCTGGACCTTTGACTTTGGTGCTGCCTGCTGCGGAAATAGTGCCAAAGGCAATGAATCCTGTTAATCCAACTACGATTGGACTGAGGATTCCTAATTGTGATGTTGCTAGGGAGATTATGGCTAAAACAGGGCCTTTGGCTACTACGAGCGCTAATTTATCAGGCCAACCGACCTTAGAACGGATGGTGGAAATTAATGATCAATTTCCTGATGTTTTGGTTCTTGGGTTGTCCGAGAGTGAGGAAATGATTTTTGGTTCTGGTGTCCCTTCAACTGTGGTTCGCTGGAATAAAACTGCTGGTTGGGAAATTTTGCGCCAGGGAGCAGTCAAGTTAGAATTTTAAGGTAGGGTTGGATAATTTATTATATTTAGTGCTATGGATGGGAATGATTTTTTCTTTTTGATATTAGGTTTGGGACTGGGGCTAATAAGTGGTAGGTTATTGTCTGAGAAAAAAAGTCAAAATGTGTCAGAGTCTCCTGTTGTGTCATCTGCTGAAGAGTCTGATTCTGAGAATATGGCAGAGAAGACAGATGTTATTTTAGCAGAACTGAAACAGACTCAGGTTGCTTATCAGATGGCTTCGGAAATGAGTAAATTTAAGGCTGGTTTTTTGGCTCGAACTGCTCACGAGTTGCGATCGCCGATTAATAGTATGATTGGTAGTTTACAGTTGGTTATTTCTGATTTAGCGGATAACCCGGAAGAGGAACGTGAGTTTGTGACTCAGGGGTATAATTCTGCTTTGAAGTCTTTGGGTTTAATGGATGAGATTATTTATGTTGCTAAAACAGAACATGGTAGTGAGAGGGTAAATATAGAGTCGCTACAGCTAAGTAAAATTTTGGATGAAGTTGGTGATTTAACTTATATGCAAGCTGCTAACCGTAGTATTCGTTTGCAAATATCACTTCCTGATCCTGATGTTTATGTTTTGGCGGATGAGTCTCGTTTGAGACAGGTTTTGGTGAGTTTGATTGATACGGCGATCGTGCAGATGGAGCAGGGTAGTGTGAATGTTTCTGTTCATCCTGCTGAGGAGTCTGGTTATGTTCATATTTGGATTGAGGATCAACGTCCGGTTAGTGCTTGGAGTGAGTCTTGGGAGTTGCTTAAGGATAGTGTTGAGGAAAAGGAAAAGATGATGAGTGGTGATTTTCAGCTTTCTCCTGGTATGCGGTTGTTAATGAATCAAACTGTGTTAGGGATGATGAATGGTAGTTTGGAGTTACTAGAAACTCTGAGTCAGAATGAGGAGTCTAGTTTTAATCGAACTCAATGTTCAATTCCCATGAGTAGAGAGAACAATGAAAATTCTTAGATCATATTTTTTTGTTAAGTAAATAGACTTCTTGCAGAAGTCAGGGAATAGGGAATAGGAAATGAAATCAAAAATTTCAGATCTTGAATTGATTTAGTTTTTGATTTTTGGAGATGTCTAATAGATAGAAAATTCAAGTATTTAAGGAAGCGCAAAATTACTCAAAATCTTTTTTTTCTTACCTACTAATAATATCTGGTTGTACTAATTAGGGTTTGCTGAAAAAGTCTTTTTTTAGGAGTAGGGAGTGGGGGAGCAGGGAGTGGGAAGTGGGGGAGCAGGGGAGTAATTTTTTTGCTCAACTATGTGTCAAAAATCCTAACTTTTTGAGCATAAAAAGCTGAAAACTAGGTACTTTTTCCATACCTAAAAATGTTAAAACTTTTACCTATGAATGCTTTTAGATTTAATCAGCAGAGCAATAATTAACCATAAAAAAGACGGCTATAGATAATTTAGTCATCTTTGAGATGACTTAAGCTATTAGCCAAGGATTTCAATCCTTGGCAACTAGACTTAGACTAGGGAATGTTTTTCCAACTGTTCCCCATTTCCTATTCCCTGTTCCCTGCTATAAAATTGGTTTCTAATTGTTAATTCTATTTCTGTTTCGATGGGTTGATTTTGCAATATCATTGTTGTGGTTTGATTTTGTTCAAATCCTATGTTCTGATAAAAGTTTTGTTGATGTGTTGTCATTAGGTAAACTCTTTCTACATGACACATTTGGTGATGACTTAATATTGTTTGAACTAATTTGCGTCCTAGTCCTCCACCTTGATAATTTGGGTGAATTACTATGTCCCAAATTGTACCTCTGTAGATGCCGTCTGATGTGGCTCTACCAAAACCTATCATTTTTTGATAAGCCCATACACTGACTACTGGATTGCTATTTGCTATGGCTATTTTTAGCTCTTCTATTTTTCTATTTTTTGCCCAGATGGCTGCGGAGTTAAATAATTCTAGGAGTTGATGAAAGTCTACTTTTGAGTGACCTTCACAGAATTGAATATGGCGGTAATCTCTGGTAGTTTTTTTCATGTTTAGTCAGCTTTCTCTAATTTCAATTGAGTCAATAAATTTTGTTGAGATTGAATATAGCTTGTGGCTAACTTTTATCTGTTTTCAAGCATTATTGTTGCTCAAAAAAAAGATAAAATTGATACCGATGTATTGGATTATTTGAGTTTTTTTTAGTATCGAAGTTATTTTACTGACCTCGATCTAGGCAGAATTAATAATATTTACCTTTCTTTGATCAACTATTTTGTATAGTATCACTCTTTTTTGTGATTATCAATATATTTTTAAACATTTTTTTTGTGTGGTTTTTTACATTTTAATAATAATTAAAATGATTAATAATTATACATGAAATTTTAATTTTTTTTGGTATATTTATTGATTATAGCAATATGATTTGAATTGTGAGATATTGGCAAGTTTTAGGGGACGGGGAACGGGGAACGGGGAAAAAGAAAAAAATGCAAAGATAATCAGAATGTTTCATACTGGTAAAGTCTTTTAGATAATATTAGGGACTATGAATTTTTGTAGTGATAATGTGAGTGAGGTATGCCCAGAAATTATGGCTGCTTTGGTGGCTGCTAATGAGGGTGTGATGATGCCTTATGGTGCTGATGAATATACTCAGAGGTTAGAGCCTAAATTTTCAGAATTATTTGAAACTCCTGTGACGGTTTTTCCGGTTGCTACGGGTTCTGCTGCTAATGCTCTTGCTTTGTCGGCGATCGCTCCTGGTTATGGAGCTATTTATTGTCATGGCGAGTCTCATATCAATCTAGATGAATGTGGCGCTCCTGAATTTTATACGGGTGGTGCGAAGTTGGTGACGCTGAATGGTATGGATGCTCAAATTGATGCTTCTGAGTTAGGTAAAGTTATAGAAAATGCTGGTGCAGGTGTGGTGCATCATGTTCAACCTGCGGGGGTTAGTATTACCCAAGCGACGGAAGCGGGAACAGTTTATTTGCCGGAGGAAATAGCTGAAATTGCTGAAATTGCTCATGCTCATAATTTATATTTACATATGGATGGGGCGCGTTTTGCTAATGCTGTTGTGAGTTTGGGTTGTGCGCCAGCGGATATAAGTTGGCGAGCGGGGGTTGATATATTGTGTTTGGGAGCGACTAAAAATGGGGCGATGGCAGCGGAGGCGGTCATCTTTTTTAATCAAAATTTGGCAAAGGAATTTGGTTATCGTCGCAAACGTGCTGGTCATTTATTCTCAAAGATGCGATATTTGTCGGCTCAGTTGGATGCTTATATTAGTGATAATTTATGGCTGAAAAATGCTAGTCATGCTAATGAAATGGCAACTAAGTTAGTGCGGGGGTTGCTAGAGTTGCCTTCGGTGCGGTTGTGTCATCCGGTGGAGGCGAATGAAATTTTTGTGGAAGTTCCTGAGTCTGTGGTTAATGGTTTGAGAGATGATGGTTTTCAGTTTTATGTTTGGCAGCAAAAGGTTTTGCCGATTGTGAGACTGGTAACTACTTTTAATACGCGGAGTGAAGATGTTGATGCTTTCTTGAATAGTTGTAGGCGTTATGCTTAAGATATTTTTATAAAAGAGGGAATAGGGAGTAGGGAGCAGGAGGAAATAATACCGTTTCTCAAAAACTTTTCTATATTTACTTGATCAGGGGAGCCGGGGAGTGGGGGAGTGGGGGAGAAGTAAACATAAGGATAATTAAGGTTAAATAACATCAAATTAGCAAAAAGGTATTTAGTCTATATAAATTAATTGATGGCTGAAGTGTTACTTAAGTATAGTATGACTTTTGAGGATTGGTATAATTTATAATTTTTCCTCGATAATTGATTTTATTTTTTATTATTAGAGATGTCTTTTAGTTAAAATTATTGAAGAAAAATTGAAATTTTTGTGAGGTTTGTGTCTCATATCCAGTAAAATTTAAGTTAAGTTCTGATATATTATTAAGTAAATATAATATGAGTAAAGCTCTAGCTATCTTAGGCGAATTAAGCGATCGTGATATTGATTGGATGATTGCTAATGGTAATAAACAAACAATTACTACTGATACTATTTTAATTAATGAAGGCCAACCAATTGATGCTCTTTATATTGTGTTGGATGGCACAATGAAAGCTTATGTAGCTGCTATTGGAGATAAAGAAATTGGAATTGTTTCTAGTGGTGAAGTTTTGGGAGAAATGTCTTTTGTGGATGGTCGTTTACCATCTGCTACGGTAAAAGCTATAGAAGATAGTTTGGTTCTCTCAATTTCTAAACAGAAGTTAAATGAAAAGTTGGAGCAAGATGTATTATTTTCGCTCAGGTTTTATCGAGCAATTACTAAGTTTTTATCAAGTAGATTACGGGGTACAGTGACTCGTTTTAGCGATCCTCAGGAGTTGCTTTACCCAGCAGATAGTTTAGAAAATGAAAATACTGAGGCAGTTGTAGAGGATAGTGCGATGGATAGGTCTAGATCTAAAGCATTAATGGAGCGTCTTAAAAGTAGTTAATCAGAGATTATTGAGTATGTGAAAATTACAATAAATCCCTACTATATAATTTATGATTTTATACCAAATTAATATGGAGTTGTATAGAATAAAATTTTAATCATAGTTTACTATATCTGAAGATATAGCAATCCTATTTTCTTGGTGGCAAAAATATTACTGCTTCTTAGGGAACAGGGAACAGGTAGGAGTTTCAAGTTTTTTATTTACTTTTTAATTTTTGACAACCTATTTAGGATTGCTATAAGTGACTTAATTAATTAATTAATTATTCTATGGAGCTTTAGATAAAATGGGTATTAGGCTAAATAATTATTCTATATATTTTCATATATGCGTTTTTATATGGCTTAACTAATTCAAGTTGGGATATTCCTGGATTACATTTTGCTATATAATTTATTGTCTTTTTACTAATATTTTTGCCCAAGGGAAAAAATTAGCTAGTAGTGTACAAGTAGTAATTTTTGTTGTGAGGTTCCTGATAGTCAAAGGAGTTTATTTATAAATATGTCTACATCTATAGGACTAGCAAAATTGACTCCTATATTAACTTTGTTTTCTCTGAAATATTTTTTTCTACTTCATTAAAACATAGTTAATATTACTGAGACTTAATAAATAAGTAAAATAACTGATTTTAGGGTGAGTTAACTATTAAAGACTTGACATTTTTTATGAAGGAATGTATTGTAAAAACAACTTTTGCAACTACAGCCCTGTTTTTTCATATTTTAGGGCTGTTTTTTTATTTATTTATACTCAATAAAAATCTCTAAAACTCGTTTTTTATGCAATTGAAATCTGATAAATCAAATAGATGGTTAACGATGGGTATAGTTAGCATCTTTATCTTTTCAGCTATTCTAAGATTTTGGCAGCTAGGTCGTTTTAATACTCTAGTTTTTGATGAAGTTTATTATGCTAAATTTGCGAATAATTATCTGACACAAACTGATTTTTTTAATGCCCATCCTCCACTCAGTCAATATATTATCGCAATTAGTATTTGGATAGGTTCTCATTTACCTTTTGGGCAACAAATAGTTAATAATGAAACAGGTTCAAATTTAGCTCCTTGGACTTATAGATGGATAAATGCTCTAACAGGTTCATTTATTCCTGTGGTTGTGGGGGCGATCGCTTATCAATTAACCCGTCGTCAGATTTATGGTTTTATTGCTGCTTTATTAATAAGTTTAGATGGTTTATTTTTGGTTGAGTCTCGCTATGCTCTGAATAATGTTTATTTAGTAATTTTAGGATTATTGGGTCAGTTATGTTTAATTATTGCTTTACAAAATCAACAATTAAAACAAAAAATGTGGTTGGCTTTAGCGGGAGTAAGTTTTGGTGCCAGTGCTGCGATTAAGTGGAATGGGTTGGGTTTTTTACTGGCGGTTTATTTGTTGTGGATAATAGCTTGGATACTTGAATTTTTTGCTCCTCAAAAAAAGTCTGATTCAAGATCGCCACTACAAAATTTAATTAGAATTAATATAATTGAATTTACTTTAAACTTATTAATTATTCCGATTATTACATATAGCTTATTATGGATTCCCCATATTATTCTCAATCCTAAATATGGCTTTTGGGAGATGCAAAAACAGATTTTCAGTTATCACCAAAGAATAGGCAGTGGACCAGATACTCATCCTTATTGCGCTCAATGGTTTACTTGGCCTTTAATGATGAGACCTGTGGTTTATTTTTATAAAAACACAGGATTATTAGACAAACCAGAACCTTCTTTACCCAGTCTACCTTCAGGTATTGATTATAAAATAAATCCTTTAATTTTTGATGTTCATGCGATGGGAAATCCTGCACTTTGGTGGTTTTCAGCGGTGGCAATTTTCTCTTTAATATTTATATTAATTAGCCGTATTGTTGATTGGGAAACTAGACGGAAAGCTAGACACAATAAAATAAGAATTAAATATAGAAGCACATTGATTCCTGCTTCAGAGATATGGTTATTACTCTATTTATTTTTAAATTGGTTAGCTAATTTTTTACCATGGGCAAAAGTGGAACGTTGCACTTTTATTTATCATTATATGGGTGCGGCTGTATTTGCTATTTTGGCGCTTGCTTGGTGGGTGGATAGGTGGTTAAATAATCGGCAAAGTCATCTGAAAATTATGGCAGTTATGGTGATTTTTTTGATTTTGGCTGCATTTATTTTTTGGATTCCTGTTTATTTGGGTTTTCCTTTGTCTCCTCAAAGTTGGCAAGTGCGGATGTGGTTTCGTTCTTGGATATAGGTTATATCAAATCCGGTTGAACAGTTATAAATAAACTACTCAGGAGTCAGGAGACAGGAGACAGGAGACAGGAGACAGGAGACTCACCAGACGCGGAGTCAAGCCACCCCGCCGCCCCTCCGGTGGAGGGGAACCGGAAGTCAGGAGTCAGAAGTTTTTTATCACTAATTATACGGACATGATATTACAGCGGTTTTCATTTTAGTAGACCATAGTAGGGGAGGGTTACGGTTCCCGAAAAATCAGCGTAAATTTTCATGTTTACTCTAATATTTACATAAACCCTCCTCATCTGACGGTGGGTTATATCATTGGGGGCGGGTTTATCTGACTCAATCAGGACTTACGCAGAAGAAACCCAATTTCGACGTTTGAGATTACTATCCTGACGGAATGCTGCGCAAACGCTATCGATCGTAATGACATAAATACCTTATTTTGTGTAACTCCTATCAATGTGAAAACTTTTTGACTTATAGCACTACGCATTAAGGTTAGGACATTTCTAAATCCTAAAACCCTTGAAAAGTCTGCTACTCCCTATTCCCTACTCCCTACTCCCTAGCGCGTAGCGCTATAACTGTGAAACCCGCCCCTACGAAACCCAATTCCCTAATGCACAAAATTAGTTGTGTCATTCCAGTAGGTTAGATTTGGGGGCGGGTTTATTTGATCTAATTCTGAAACTCTTTAATTTACTGTGGAACCCGCCCCGACAAATTTGCACCATTTTAGATTTGTCAGTCTACTATCCAGTTATGACTAACCAATAGGTAGACGACCTTCTGCTTGACCAAAACTAATGTAATGTTCTAACCCATTAATCAAGATACCATTTGTGACAGCATCAGTAACATCTGGATAAGTAGTCAGATAATATGTTTCGTCAAAAGGAAACTGAGGCGATCGCCCTTCGACAAAGCCAAATTCTAACCAATGTTCAAATCCACTATTAAATACACCGTTTGCCACAGCATTCCCTACACCAGGATTTTCTATTAAATAGAGACTTTCATCGAAACTCTCAGGAATATTGGGAGGTGAGGGAACAAAAGGTGGAATACCTGGAGAAGAGTTATTAGTACCGAGTTTAGCAACAAAAGCGTCATCTATTGTCTCCACATTACCAATTTGACTAACTTCCAGAACAGGTTCTAGAGGAAAAGTAGGGATAGTAAAGCCTACAAAATAAGCATTACCAATTTCATCTACTGCAATATCATTACCAAACAGACCAAGATTGTCATTTATCCGAAAGGGAATAGAATATTCTATAGCTTGACCATCATTAGATATTTTACTCACAACAGTATTAGCAAAATCGTTATTACTGATAATATAACTATTTCCTTGAGCATCAATATCTATACTCTCAATAGAGTCGAAGTCTACTGTACCTAAGTAAGTAGCATATTCAAGGTCACGATCGCTATTAATTTTAAT
>JBFRWR010000598.1:0-7331 GCA_051439685.1 Trichodesmium sp. | reverse complement strand
AGCATTATCTGGATCGCCGTCAACTGCACCCTCTAATAAAGGATATAAAGTTTCGCGATCGGGACTGAATGCCATACCTTCGTAACCCCTGGTACGAGATAAGTTAGGTTCGCTGATAAATTGATCTACAACGATACTACCTGTTGCAGGGAAGTCAGTAAAGAAACCATCTGCACCAATTTCGATGAGTTGCTCAAATTCTTCTCCTGGAGTCTGGGGTGTACCATCGGGGTTGAGGGTGAGGAAACGTTCTTCATCCCGCAAAGTGTAGGGGTGAACCTGTAAACCTGCATCGTGAGCATCATCAATAAAGGAAGTAATTTCTCCTGTCAACTGATCGTCAATTTCTGCTTCTCCATCTCCATTTGCATCAACTGGAGTATCTATAGATTCGCGCAACAGAATGTTATTTTTCCAAGGTCCTGCACCTTCTGCATATAAGTCACTGATAACTTCTAAAAATTCTGGACTGTCGAGGTCTGCATAAACTGTATCTGCAGAGAGAGGTTCATCTAGTGCATTTAGGAATTCTTGACCGTAAATAGCTGCTAAGTTATTACCTTCAGCAACATTAAACCGGATGTCGAATGGGAAGGAGAAGTTTGCGGTTGGATCTGCTCCAGCAGTTGTATTTCCATATAGTTGAACTAAAGGAATATCGCCGAGACCTTCATCATCTAATTGTTCTTGGAGGTCAATTAAGTTGGCAAATTCAAATGATTGAATGAAAATGCGGTCTGGGTCTGTGAAACCTGTATCTTGCAGAGTTTGAATTAGTGGTTCTTCTAAGGATAAGTTCTGCTCATCGAAGAAAGTCGGGTGTTTGGTTTCTGGATAGATACCAACCTCAAACCCAAATTATTCCATTTCTTGTACCAACTCAATAACTTCTTGGAAGGTTGGTATTTCAAACTCACCGTTGAAAGATTGGTCGCGGTAGTCACGAGACTGAACGGCGCGTAGTTGTTTAATTTCTGCTAGAGTGAAGTCTTCTGCAAAATAATCAGTAACTTCTTCACCATCAAGAATCTTGGTAGTTTCACGTTCTGGGAATACTTCCGCAACGTTGGTGGTGTCGCCTAGCATTGGTTCGTGACGTGCAATAAGAACACCATCAGAAGTAATTACCAGGTCTGGTTCAACAAAATCGGCACCTTGAGCGATCGCTAAACGATAAGCTTCTAAGGTATGTTCTGGGAAGTCACCACTTGCTCCACGGTGTCCGATAACTATTGGTGCGCTACCGTCGAGGGTATTAAAATTATTGAGGTTAGGATTTTGGGGCGATCGAACTTCATCACTAACCACAGCATCCCGAACGGGGTCGCCAGTCCGTGGGAAGTCGGTAAAGAAACCATCTGCACCAATTTCTATTAGTTGTTCAAATTCTTCCTCGGCAGTTTGAGGTGTTCCTGTTCCTAAAACTTCAAAGGAAATATTGCCGTCGGAAAGATAAAGTCCTCCTAATGGAAGAAGTGCTCCTGTATCTGGGTCTGTGGCAAAACTAAATGTAGAATCTTCTGACAGAGGAAAACCAAATCCTAGGAAACCAGAAGTGTCTACAGTAGTATCAATTGGATCGACTATACCACTTTCCTGAACAATTTCTAGATCGTTATCATCCAAAAAGTCTTCGGATATAAATATGCTGTTGAAGCTACCTGAGTCTGAACCACCAACTGCTTCAAGTTCACCTGTTTCTTCATTCTCTTCTAACAAGAAGTTGTCAATGAAAAAACCTGCTTCTACACCTGCTAAGTCAGGGTTGCCTATCTCTTCAGCAAGTTCGGGAGCAACAAACAAGGGAAGGGGCGGGGTATTAACTATTCCTGTATCGGGATCTAAGATTAAATCTGCTGGAGTGAATGTAAAGTCAAAGAATGGTTTGAGATTATTACCTTGTTCGTCAGTTTGAGTGTTATCAATACGACTATAAAGAGCAGCATTTCCACCAGGACGTTCTATACCTATTAAGGCGTTAACAATTAATTGCGGACTATCAAATTCCTCAGCATTATTAGGGTTGAGAGTGAGGAAACGTTCTTCATCCCGCAAAGTGTAGGGGTGAACTTGTAATCCTGCATCGTGAGCATCCTCAATAAAGGAAGTAATTTCTCCTGTCAACTGGTCATCAATTTCTGCTTCTCCATCTCCATTTGCATCAACTGGAGTATCTATAGATTCCCGCAACAGAATATTATTTTTCCAAGGTCCTGCACCTTCTGCATATAAGTCACTGATAACTTCTAAAAACTCTGGACTGTCAAGGTCTGCATAAACTGTATCTTCAGAGAGAGGTTCATCTAGTGCATTTAGGAATTGTTGACCGTAAATAGCTCTCAGGTTGTTACCTTCAGCAACATTAAACCGAATATCGAATGGGAAGGAGAACCCAGCTTCAGGATTAGCTCCTTCAGTAGTATTTCCATAGAGTTGAACTAATGGAATATCGCCGAGACCTGCATCATCTAATTGTTCTTGGAGGTCAATTAAGTTAGCAAATTCAAATGATTGAATGAAAATTCGATTTGGGTCTGTGAAACCTGTATTTTGCAGGGTTTCAATTAGTGGTTCTTCTAAGGATAAATCCTGTTCGTCAAAGAATGTGGGGTGTTTGGTTTCTGGATAGATACCAACTTCAACGCCTGTTTCTGCTTCTACTCTTTGAACGAGTTCGATAATTTCTTCTAATGTGGGAACCTCGAATAACCCATTAAAGTTTTGGTCGCGGTAGTCACGAGATTGAACAGCGCGTAGTTGTTTGATTTCTGCGAGGGTGAAGTCTTCTGCAAAGTAATTAGTAACTTCTTCTCCGTCAAGAATTTTAGTAGTCTCGCGATCTGGGAAGATTTCGGCAACATTAGTTGTTTCGCCCAACATGGGTTCGTGACGCGCAATCAGAACTCCGTCGGATGTTGTCACTAAGTCTGGTTCAATAAAATCTGCACCGGAAGCGATCGCTGCTTCATAAGCTTCTAGGGTATGTTCGGGTATATCTCCACTTGCTCCCCGATGTCCGATAACAAGAGGATCTTGACCGTTGAGAGTATTAAGTTGGGTGAAGCTTGGTGTGGCGATGGGTGCTTCTAGTAAAGTTCCTGTGCTATCGAAGTGTAAAATATAAGGTCCAAATTCCTCTCCGATCCAAATATTGCCACTATTATCAATCACAAATGACTCTATATCAAAGTCTGCTCCAGTTAAGAGGCGATCGCTTGTATCTTCGTTAACAATATCAAAGGGTATGAGATTATTTGGATCTGCTAGTTGCACAAATCCTTGAATCTCAACGGTAGCATTCCCATCTTCTGTTCCAGCAAAGTCGGGGTCAACTTGATATAGTCTGAGTAAATAATCAGCACTATTTCCTTGAGCGCCGAAACCGTTATCAGATAAAAACCAATAAGTGCTGCCATCTTCGCTACCGGGAGCAAATTGAACACCACTAAAACCTTGTACTGGTTGACTATCGAATGGTGTTTCTCGACCATTTGTTGTTCCAAAGAAGTTTCCAGATGGTGGACCTTCTGCAAATGTATCTGCTGGTAATACGGCAAAACCGACTAATTCTGGCATTTGATTCTCCTCTCACCTTTAATTTGACACTCACGTTTAAAATTGATTTTCTATTCAGAAATTTGATCAAAAATAGAAAGAATTGATTGGAGACATGAATTTATGGTCAGTAAGTATGTCTCTATTTATTTCCTAATTAAGTTTTAGGAATCAATCTTAAACCCAATGTATGAATAAGCTGAAACTTCTAATTGACTATTTCAGCTCTGTTTAGGTCTTTATTACTAAATTCCCCAGACATCATATTGGCTAAATATTAAGTAAATATTTAGATGAGGTTAAATAAAGATTTAATTTAGGTTAAATAAATCTAAAAAATTGTTAACCTATGAGAAATCTATTGTTTATTTTTTTCAAAAGTAGGATTTATTTTATTTAATTTTGTCTATTTTTGTATTAATAATTTTGTTGAAAACGAACTAAATTTTAATAGATTTTTTGAAAAAATAAGTATCAAAATTAACAAGATTTAATCAAATATTCGATATGTTTACTCAATAATTTTGTGGTTAGGGAATATAGAAATATTAAATAGGTTGCTATAAATTAAGTAATTGCTAGAATAAAAATTAAACCATCATAAATTATAACTATAAAGGCGTTATATATAACATCTTCAATCACTGTCTTATTTTCATAGTAGCTTACTTTACTTGAGCAACATGAAAATTATTATAACTCCTAAGATATCTACAATATAATTTCTATGAACTGCAGTATTTATAGCATTTTTCAAGTTACTGAGGTACAGTTATTTTTCTTGTTCTATATTTCCTATTGCCTACTCCCTAAAATAAATGAGAGACTGTTTGTAAAACAAGTATTAAGAGAGCTTAGAGTGACTAAAATTTCAAAGATGTAAGACTTCAAAAGCTTAAAATCTGGTAAATACCAGAGGTGGAAAGGTACAGATATTCCCTAGATTTTTAAGTAAAAAATAGTTATCTTGATTTCTTCTTTCTGATTACCTGTTCCCAGTTAAGTGTTCCCTGTTCCCTTTTTATATTTCCTGATACATTCAATCTCTGAATTTTGTAATTTACCAGTATAGGAATTGCTATAAGAAAATTTAATAATGATTAATCAGCTCAAACAAATCAACCTAAAAATTAGCAGTGTGCATCAAAAAAATGAAAATAAACAAAAAACGTAAATCCTTGCAAGAAAACATTTACTATATTTTTGAACATTCAGACCAAAGAAACTTTTTAAGCTTATTAGATGATTTAGTCATTACTATTTTAACCAGTATTAGTGTAACTGCATTTATTTTAGAAACATCTCCCAGATTTTCACAGCATTATCCTGAACATTTAAAATTAGTCGAAATACTTGTAACTGGATTTTTTACTTTAGAATATTTTATCAGAATCTGGATATGTACAGTTAATCCTAAATATAATCATCCAATTTATGGTAGATTAAAATATATAATTACACCCTTAGCACTGATAGACCTGGTAGCTATTTTGCCGTTTTATCTACAAGTATTATTTCCGAGTTTGGAATTTATAAAATTCACCCTTTTGCTACGTTTATTTCGCTTATTTAAAATCAGCAGATATTCAGAATCACTGCGGACTATTCTCAAAGTTTTAGTTGCGAAAAAAGAAGAACTAATAGCTACATTACTGATAGTAATTTTTGTCTTGGTTTTTGTCTCAAGTCTCATGTTTGTAGCAGAAAGTGAAGCACAACCAGAGAAATTTTCTAGTATTTTAGAGACTATGTGGTGGGGAGTCATAACTTTAACAACTGTGGGTTATGGAGATGTTTATCCTATGACTCATTTAGGGAAATTATTGAGCGCTGCAGTTGCTTTTTTAGGTATTGGAATTTTTGGTCTACCAGCAGGTATAATCGCATCTGGTTTTGCGGAAGAAGTCCAAAAAAGACGGGGGAAAAAAATAGTTCATCCAGTAGGAAAAGATATTAAAGTAACTTCAGAAAGTATGATTCCCCCACATCCAGATTTTAGACATCATCATCATCTAAAACAAGATCAACAAAAGGCGATAGCTCACTATATTGATGAGTCATCTGAGATTATGAAACTTTGCATAGAAACAGCAAAGAAAAAATATGGTAATTATTTCCAAAATGAGGAAATTATTAAAGATTTTGCTATGTTTCTTTATCAGGAAACAATCCGCAAATTTCATCGTTAGTAACAGCAGAAAGAAAGAAAAATGTTGTGGGTTTTAGGTTAAATAAATTTCAATGAAAATGGTTATTTGAAATAGAAATATAAAAAAGGTAAAACTTACTATCATAAATATTTTTAGTAGCCTTGCATAGTAATGTCGAAAAATATATATGTTTTGTAATTTATTCCCACACTCCCCACACTCCCCACACTCCCCACACCTCCCACACTCTCCCGCTCCCCACTCCCTATTCCCTATTCTAATAATCAATAGGTAAACCGTAGTATTCAAGAGTGGAAGTATCTTGAATAATTTTTTCCATAGAATTATCTACTTGAATTTGACCAGAATGCAAAATTAAACCACGTTGAGTTACTTTGCTCACCCAGTTTAAATCATGGGAAGCAATTAAGATAATTTTAACTGGTAATTTTAAGATAATTTCAGCTAAATTACGTCGCCACAAAGGATCGAGGCCATTGGTTGGTTCATCTAATATTAAAACTTCAGGTTTTAATGCTAATATTGCTGCTAAAGCTGCTAATCTTTTTTGACCTCCTGAAAGTTCATAAACAGAACGATTTACATACTTTTCTAAACCAAATTTTACTAACAAATTATGAGCAATTTCTGTCGCATTTTCTAGGGATAAACCGTAGTTAAGCGGACCGAAAGTTATATCCTCTAAAATAGTGGGCATAAATAATTGATCGTCAGGATTTTGGAAACAAAAGCCTACTTGACGGCGTACTTGAGATAAAGTTTTTTCTTGTAGGAGAATACCTTGAATCCAAATTTCACCAGATAAGGGTTTTTTTAAGCCTACTAAAGTTTCCATAAAAGTGCTTTTTCCTGTACCTGTAGGTCCTAATAAAGCAACTCTTTCTCCTGGTTGAATTGTCAATGAAAGACTGTCTAAAATAGGTTCATTTTCGCGATATTTAAAAAATAAATTTTTGACAGCAATTCCAGATGGGGATTTATCCTCTTGCATTTGATAAATGACTAATTATTAATAAAGTAATTTCTAATCAATGAATATTTTATTAGTTCAAATTAGTTAAAAACTGGAGGTATAAAAAAGATTTCCGCAATGATAAAACTAAGAGAAACTATTAGAGATAACAGTAAATAAGTTGCATCATTTCTAAATTTAATATTATTTGTCTGAGAGTAAGCTAATCCATGATTTTCATTATTTAAGATATTGCCATAACCCCGCAATAACATTGATTGATAAACCCGTTCTGCTTGCTGATAACTTTGCACTAAAAGACTGCCTGTCAGAGCTGCATAAACTGATAGATTTCTCCAACTAATTTTGCTGCGTTGAAAACCTCGTAATTTAGTAGCTTTTAGCATCTTATTAAGTTGATGGGATAGTTCAAAAATATAACGATAAGATAACATAAACATATATTTAATAATTGGATAAATTCATTTCTTTCTCATTCCTTTTACAGTTGTTAAAAATGAATTTTTACCGAATAAAATTAGACCAGTAGTCATAATAGCAAAAAAACGACTAACAATTAATATAACTGCGAGACAACCTTCTTGACGAATTGTCAAAAATCCAAATTGCCAAAGAACTGTTTGACCAGATAG
>JBFRWR010000597.1:0-10171 GCA_051439685.1 Trichodesmium sp. | reverse complement strand
ACCGATTTGAAGCCTGTGGAGAAGATAAGTAACAGACAATAGTCAGTGGTCTTCAGTGAAACAGGAAGCTAGCTCCAAAGCTCATGCAATCACTCATGGGTAAGTTTGGGTAAGTTTAGTAGAACGGAATTGACTTGTGATGTCATCAGGTGCTTGCAAGGTATAGAAATAAGTACCAGTCTGCTGGTTCTCAAACCGATGGACTGGTAAAACTCCCGGTGTAGATGGCGGTAATGCCTCAAATTCGATGCCTTCATAACGATAGCGATTTGGGTTACTCTGGCGATCGCTAAATTCAGATAGACTCGCAGTAAAGAAGTGCGACTGAGTTTGGATATCCCAAAAACGATGAACCTCTTCTCCGGTTAAAGGATCGGTTGTCGTTTCCCCTGTTCCATTATCCTCAATTCCTGTAGAGGAACCTTCAATAGTAGGTTGTCCAGTAGGGTCAGTTTCTTCGCCAAACCATAAGGCGGCGTAACCTTCGTAAATACCAACTCCGATAGCGTTCCAATTACGATCATTCCAAATATCTTGGTTAAGAATAACGTTATTATGACCAGGGCTATTTTTCCAAGCTTCCAGAGCAACTTCGGCATCAACAGAATTGGTAGTTGTGAGGAAGAAGTTCTCGTAACCGATACCAGGATAGCCTGTATTTAATCGTTGAGGAGCTTCCCACATATTAGGGTAAGTATTGGAGTCAGAGGGATTATAAAGCCCCCAACTCCAGGAATGGGGATTACGGGGATCGCCAAATGTTATCTGTAAATTTTCAGCTACATCTTGAACATGACGGTTAGCCACGGTGGTTAGAGCTTTGGAGGCAGGGATCGGTGGCAAGCCATTCTGGCTTCGATATTCGTTGACTAGCTGTAGAAGCTCTAGTTCTTCTGACTCCAACCCATCTAATGTAGAAGAGGAAAAGATATCGACTGCCATTTTTTTTATTTTTTATTGATGTTTATCATACCATTTTAACTGCTTAACCATAAAACTAGCAACACCAAGATAATTTTATAGAACATCTATAGTGGGAAATGTGGGCTTATCTTCTACTTTTTTCCCTATTTTATTTCTCAATCTCCTGATTCCTTTGCCAAAAACTCGCAAAATTGCTTCTATAAAAGAGCGATCGTAGTTGGGTAGAAATTAATCATTTACCGAATAATTAATAATTAATAGTTAATAATTAATAATTTAGAGTAGAAGCGTCAATAATTAATTATTCATTCAACAATTAAGGTTTAAAGCCTCCCCTTTCCAGGGGATAAATCAAAAAAATTTCCAAGAGCGCCAATCCCCTTCTTTCAAGAAGGGGTAATTATCAATTATCCATTACCCATTATCAATTATTGAAAGCAGCTAATACAGTTTAAGTGTTAGAATGCTTAATGTGCATAATTCTTAATAGAACAAATTGAGGTAAATTTTTAGAGGTAAATTTTTAATGGCATTAACAATAAACGAACTATTTGACGAACAATTCTATCTCGAAACTAACTCAGACGTAGCTCAAGGAGTTGCCAATGGAACTATCACCAATGGTTTTTTCCACTTCATTCGATCTGGTCAATTTGAAGGTCGTAACCCCAGTGCCATTTTCAATACCAACTTTTATCTCACCACTAACCCTGAAGTTGCTGCGGTTGTAGAACAAAACATTCTCACGCCAACAGAACACTTTATCAATTATGGTCAGTTTGAACAACGAGATCCCAGTGCTTTACTGAATACCAGTTTTTATCTAGACCGTTATCCAGCAATTTCCGAAGCATTAGAAACAACACCACTTACTGCTACAGAACACTTTATCAATTTTGGTCAATTTGAAGGTCGGTTGCCACGCCCATTATTCACCGATATGTATGTATTTGGCGATAGTTTGTCTGATACAGGCAATGCTTTTGCTGCGACCGGAGGTTTGTTGCCACCAAGTCCTCCTTATTTTGAGGGGCGCACCAGTAATGGTTCTCTATGGGTAGAAACTCTCGCGCCTCAGTTAGACTTAACATCCGAACCTAACCTGAATTTTGCAGTCAATGGTGCAACGACGGGAATTATCAATACCACTAACAATTTATTACCAGAGGGTGCGCCTCCACTATTGATAGGTTTGCAAACACAAATTGATGAATTTATTGCCGAAACTCCCGCAACCGATCCAGACGCTTTATATGTTATTTTTGCCGGATCAAATGATTATTTAGGCGGTGAAATTCCAGATGTGCAGTCAACTGTTGGTAATTTATCAGTCGCAGTAAATAAACTTGCCAACATTGGAGCTAGAAATTTTGTTTTACCGAATATACCAGACTTAGGAATAACTCCGCTTGCACAAACTCTTCCTCCTGAACAACAACAGGGATTAACTTTATTAAGTGAAGCTCATAATAGTGCCTTAGCAGCAGCTTCAGCAATATTAGAACAAGATTCAAATATCAATATTATTAATGTTGATACAGCAACTTTAATTGATGATATTATTACTAATCCTGGTGATTTTGGTTTTACAAATGTCACAGATAGTTTCTTAAATTCTGGTCTAGATAATCCTGATAATTTTCTGTTTTTTGATAATATACATCCTACAGCAAGTACCCACAATTTAATAGCAGATACAGCAATCAAATCAATTACAGAAATTCCTGAATTAGTTGATATTTTGGCAGTTACTTCAGGGTTTTAATTGGGTATTTTAAATGAGTTAGAGATGTGGTGTCATCCAAGATTAAAACACAATTACTAGCTCTTTTTAATTATTGTATAAGTATACCATTATTGTTGGTAATTTGTCTAAGATCAACAATCAAAAGCTCTCAGGATTTAACCGAGTTCTTAAACTCTTAATTAGGCTTTGCTGATTAAATATAAAAGCATTTATAGGTCAAGGTTTTAGCCTTTTTATTTCTGGAAAAAGTACCTAGTTTTCAGCTCTTTATGCTCAAAAAGGAGCGCATTTTGGGCAAGAGTAGGGGGGAATTTTCAGGGACAATGCTGACTACTACCTCCTCTATAATTCCCATTGATCCTGACTCTTAACTATTCCCTATTCCCTATTCCCTATTCCCTAACTTTTGCAAGAATTATAATATTTACAGTTAAGGTTTAACTCCACCAAATAAAGCAATTTCAAACAACTTCAGAAAACAGTCAACATGAATAAAACCAATCTCTCGTAACCAATTACATTGAGTTTCTACAGGAGCTAAAATATTAGCTACTTTATCGGAGCGATTATAATATTTTTGGTCAATTTCTTGCCGAGATTTATTACTTCCTTGACTTTGATGAAAAGCATATAGAGAATCAACAAATAATTCATCAAATAAACTTTCAATTAATTGAGTAGGAGAGGCAACGTGTTCTAGATTTAAAAACAATCCACCAGGCGTTAATAACTGATAAATTTCTCTATAAAGTTCTTGTTTTCTTACATCTGATAAATGATGAATTGCAAAACCAGATACAACCACATCAAAAGGTGTTTTTTCACGAATAGTATTCAGCCATTCTGTCTTACCAAAATCTTGATTAATAAACTCAAATTTCTCTTGCTTATTATCAATCACTTTGCTTTGAGCAGCTTCAATCATTGCCGGAGATAAATCTAAAAATACTCCTTGAGCTTGAGGATATTTATTAATAATTGCTCTACCTAAAATCCCATCACCACAACCCAAATCCAAAAAATTATTTACTTGTGGTTTAACTTTTTGAATAATTCTCAGCATTACATCAATTTGCTCCGATGCTAAAGGAATAGCACCTCGTACACCTTCAAGAAAAGTTTGGGAAATAGCAGAACTTTCCCAAACTTGATAATTTTGATTCATTTTCTTGTTTTCTACCTCGTTTTAATAAAAATTTGATTAAAGTAATAAGTTCCTTCAGAATTTTGAGCAATACCAATACCAGTTAAATTATAGTCACCTACCATATTTTTTTGATGGCCAGGACTTTTTATCCAACCTTCTACAGCTTTTTTTCCAGGATTACTATAACCCAGATTATTAGCAATGTTTTCTGCAGCACCTTGATAAGTAATTTTTTGACTGATTAATTCTACTCTTTCCTTAAATCCATCATGGCTAAAAGTTGCTTCTCCATTCGCCATTTGTTGAGCATGAATTCTTGCTTGTTCAGCAATAGAATTATTCCATTGGAGAGGTGGTAAATTTTGAGATTGCCGATATTGATTTATTTGAGCAAATACAGATTTTTCTAATTCATTAATATTGAGTGAAACTATAGTTTTAATAAAAATTTGATTAAAGTAATATGTTCCCTGAGAATTTTGAGCAATACCAATACCAGTAAAATTATAGTCACCTACCATAATTTTTTGATGACCAGGACTCTTAATCCAACCTTCAACAGCTTGTTCTCCAGGATTATTATAACCAAAATTATTTGCTAGATTTTCCGCAGCACTTTTGTAAGGAATTTCTTGACTAATTACTTCTACTCTTTCTTGAAATCCATCATGGCTAAAAGTTGCTTCTCCATTTGCCATTTTTTGAGCATGAATAGTAGCTTGTTGAGCAATAGTATTATCCCACTGAAGAGCAGGTAAGTTTTGAGATTTTCGATACTGATTTATTTGGACAAATACAGATTTTTCTAACCCATTAATATCAGGTGAAAGGGTGGCACTTGGTCTAGAAATAGGAGTTTGTCTAGGATTTTGAATTTCTGGCATTTCTGGCAAATTTTCGATTAATTGTTGATAATTACAACTACTCAAAAATATTGGCATAATCCATAAAATTTGTTTTAAATATTTATGATTCATTCGTTAATCTAGTTGATGTCATGTATAACTTCTTTCAGTCCTAGTTTTGGAGTAATATCATGTGCGGATAATCAGCGCTCAAAAAGTTGTTGTTTGTAGTAGGGCTTTAGCCCGATTTGTACTTAGGGCTAAAGCCCTACTACAAACTTTAACTATAACGGACATGATATAAGTTTTGGGGGATTAAAATATCCTAAGTATTATTTTTTAATATTCCCTAGCAAATCGAGGAATAAGAAAAAATTTTACATAAGAGTAAACTTCTTAAATCATTATACAACTATCACTAATTAATTGACTATAATTTGTTACAACTGGCGGAATCCCTGGAGCAATAACTGATTGATTATTAGCTTCTTGGTTCGCTACTTTTAAATTAAGTTCAAAGATAAATTTTAGAGGGTTGTCATTATTTTTCATTCCATAAGCAGAACGTACTTTACTATCAAGATTTTCCTGTGCTTGGTGTAATTTTGTGTTTTTGGTTTGCTCTAAATTTTGATAAACTTCTCTCAAGCTAATTTGATTTTTTTCCATAATTTGACGACGAACCTTTATTAATTCTACCGCTGCACTTTCCACATTAATAACTTGTTCTGAAGTTGGATTTTGCGGCCAGGGAAATGTATCAAAAACAGTCTTGGATGTATAACGAAAATCACCTTTTAAAGTTGAACAACGTTCGGTAAACCAAAGCCAATGAATACTTGATTGTAAAATACCAAAAGAATAGTCGTCATCAAGTGGAAAAACTTGTAAAGAATCGTTTGGTCTAATATCAGAATTAATAAATTCAAATATCGGTCTTTTTGTGACTCTACTACAAACAATATATCGAGATAACTTTTCAATTTTTCCGATTAATTCTGGTCTGGGATAAGAAAGCAACCACCACTTAGCTAGAAAGTTTTGATGATGTCTATTAACTTTGGCTTTAGGATTTTTTTTGCGAGCTGTTTCATTCCGGTTAATTTCTGTTTCTGCTGCCGATTCTCTGGTGGGTAAAACTAATTCTTTAATCCGTTGAAATGGCAGTTTATATTTTTTAGCTGCGTCTATTTCTCGTGGGTGAAAATCTATGACATATCGCTGCGGTTGTGGTGGAATAGTTGAAAGTAAATTATCCCCTGTTAAATAAGGAAAAATTACCTCAGAATTTTGGCGGGAACTAACAATCATTTCTCTTGCTTCTTCAGGAGTTAATAAAAAACCTTCGTGTCCGTGAGTTTGCCCCTGATAACAACTTTGGGAATCAGAATTAACTTTTAATTGTTTAGCTTGAGTAACATCAAATCCTGTAGAAAGAGCAGAATTAATATAGTCTAATTCCATCATTTGCCAAGGATTACTTTCTTTATCTCCGATTTGATTATAAAGCCTCTTGTTGCCAGTTACTTTTCCCTTCACCCAATTAACAATTGAAACATGAACTACCGCATCTCCAGACCAAGGTTGACTCGAAACAGCTTCCGTAATAGTGCCAGAATTAACAATATAATCTAACCCTCCTTCGCGAGAATAATTTTGACGTATTGTATTAGTTCCTACTAAACCAGCACGACCATTTTCTGGTAATTCATCATGGCTTTTTCTAAACCAATAAACACAATAATCTGCTCTTCCTGGAACTTCTGAATATTTCTCTCTTAACTTATTAATATAACTACGACCTAATTCAACTTGCATTTTATTTTTAGACTGAAAAGGAGGGTTGCCAATAATTGCATTTACTTGAGGCCATTTACTAAATAAAGCATCCTGACAAACAATATTTTTGTTGAGGGTATCTAAGGGTAAAACAGTTTCATTTATTCCTAGTTTATCAATGGCAACTTTACGAGCAATAGTTAATGTTACTCGTGCTAATTCCACAGCAAAAGAATTATTATCTATGCCATAAAATTGTAAGGGCGTAACAAACCCCATTTCTAACTGAGATGATTGAGAAATTTTAGCTAACTTATCTAATAATAACTGTTCGGCAAGTTTCAATTCTTGGTAAGCCATATAGAGAAAATTTCCCGAACCACAAGCAGGGTCGAGAACTCGATAATTTCGCATTTCTGTTCTGAGAAATTCTAACTCTTTAACAGTATTAGCTGCATCAATTTTATCTTCCCAAAATTTACTAATCGTCGGTCGAATTATCTTCATAATGTCATTTTCTGAAGTAAAGTGAATCCCTCCTGCATGACGTTCTTTTTCATCCACCGTACTTTGAAAAATATTACCAAAAATTGCAGGTCGAACTTTACCCCAATCTTCCTGTGCTGAAGCTTCTAAATATTCTAATTCTTCTCGACGTAATTCAATTTGTGGAATAGTCGCAAATAATCCACCGTTGAAAAAATCTACACCTTTACACATACCAACTTTCGTAATTCCTGGATTATTCATTTCTTGGAATAAACGACCGGATAAAATGTCATAAGTGCTTTCTCCTTTTAGACATTTTTGAATACAATTAGTAAACATATTTTCTGGTAATAAACCTCGCCATTGAGCAAACATTGCTAAGACAGATTGCAAGACAAATCTTTGGGCTTCTTCTACAGTAAAATTACTCCCACTTCTAGCCTTAAGTTTCTGAAATAATTCTCCCATTCTTTCAGCAGCTCTTTTCGTCACTTCCACAACTTGAGAATTACGAAAATTAGGAATAGTTGAACTATGCTCCATAAACGTAAAAACATTCAAACGTTCCGGCAATTCTACTAAGGGAATAATATCAATAGGAGTATCAACTAATTTGTCAAAATCATAAATCCAAAACTCTTCAAAATTACAGAGAATTACATATTTTGGTCGTGGTGTTAAATTTCTGGCATATTCCCAAGCTTGACCATAATGTTTGTGCAGATTTTTTATCTGTTTGGATTTCATTTCAACTAATACCGAAGCTAGACTTTCACGCGACCAAAATAAATCGGCAAATCCTGTTTTTCCCTGGCGACTACCATCAGGAACTACCTCTACACATTTAGCACCTGCTTCTTTTAAACCTGCATATCCAAATGCTTGAAAAAATCTATCTAAAAATAACTGACCATCGCTTCTTTCTCTTCCACTAATATATTCTCGACAATAGTTAAGAAAAGCGTGGATACTTTCTGGTGTAGCTGGCATAATAATATCGTTTATTGAAAATTATCTTGTATTAATTATAGAAGTTATTTAGTACCTTTGCTCGTGATTAAATTCTTTAGTTACGAGTCGTCTGTGAAATAGAGTTAATACAGGAAAAAGATTGAAAAAATACTCCTCTACTCCCCTCCTGTTTAAGAAGATTAAAATCAGATTTTTCCTGTCATCAAATCTTTCTATCTATGACTTCCTTGATGGAAGCTCGGCAGCATTTTCATTCTCTGAAGCTCTCGAAAAAATCGCGCGTCAAAAGATATTAAGGTTGCATCCTCACTCAAATTGTGATATCGTAAAGTTTAGATGGTGTTGTTCGTCTATACACATGATTTTTTATTCAACCAAGTTTTATCGAAAGGCAATCAAATATTTAATAATTTTTCCCTAAAGCAATACTAGAAACTTTTCATCTTCTCAAGCATCCATAAATGCTAGTTTATTCTCATCAAATCTTTTCATCTAAACTTTCTAAGTGGAAGGTCGTCGGAATTTTCATTTTCTGAAGCTCTAGAAAAAATCGCGCGTCAAAAGATATAAGGTTGCATCCTCACAATTTTTGTGATATGATAAAAATCAGTGGGGGTTGTTCGCCCATGCGCATGATTTTTTATTCAACTATAATTCCTTATAGTGTAGACAATCAAATATTCAATAATTTTCCCTAGAAGCAAAACTAGAAACATTATTAGTATTTGTAGAAAGGAATACCTGGTACGGGAGCAAGATGCTCCCACTGTTTTTGTAACAAAAATAATGACAATGCACTATCATCTAAATCACAACAGATTTCCAGCAGAAAGAACTACAGATATTAATAATTAAATCTTACCACTGCGAGCATCTTGCTCGCTTGGGTGTACCTCATCAAAATAAAATCCGCAGCAAGATAAATGTCTGGTATGGGAGCAAGATGCTCCCACTGTTTTTGTTACAAAAATAATGACAATGCACCACCATTACAATGCACTATCATCTAGATTACAACAGATTTCCAGCAGAAAGAACTACAGATATTAATAATTAAATCTTACCAGTACGAGCATCTTGCTCGCTTGAGTGTACCTCATCCAAATAAAATCCGCAGCAAAATAAATGTCTGGTACGGGAGCAAGATGCTCCCACTGTTTTTGTCATAAAAATAATGACAATGCACTATCATCTCAATCACAACAGATTTTCAGCAGAAAGAACTACAGATATTAATAATTAAATATTCTCAGTGCAAGCATCTTGCTCGCTTGAGTGTACCTCATCCAAATAAAATCCGCAGCAAAATAAATGTCTGGTATGGGAGCAAGATGCTCCCACTGCTTTTGTAACAAAAATAATGACAATGCACTATCATCTAAATCACAACAGATTTTCACCAGAAAGAAGTACAGATATTAATAATCAAATATTCTCAGTGCGAGCATCTTGCTCGCTGTACCTCAAACCTGGTATAATCTGCTCTAATCACCCCTCCAAAAACTTCGCTACCGTTTGCACATCCTTATCCCCACGACCAGAACAATTCAACACAATACGCGGACTACCACTTAACTGCGGACACAGAATTTCCAAATAAGCGATCGCATGAGCAGTCTCCAAAGCTGGAATAATACCCTCCATCTGAGACAAACGTTGAAAAGCAGCAACCGCCTCCTTATCAGTCACACTATAATATTCAGCCCTACCGCTATCCTTCAAAAAGCTATGTTCAGGACCTACTCCAGGATAATCTAAACCAGCACTAATAGAATGTGGTTCTATGATCTGACCTTGCTCATCCTGCAACAAATAACTCATCGCCCCATGCAACACACCGACACGACCAAGAGTCAAAGTAGCAGCGTGCTTATTCGTATCAACTCCCTCACCCGCAGCTTCCACACCGATCATCCGCACCGACGACTCATTCACAAACTCATGGAATAAACCCATCGCATTAGAACCACCACCAACACAAGCCATCAAAATGTCAGGCAAACCGCCCCACTTTTCCATACATTGAGCGCGAGTTTCCACACCAATAAGAGCATGAAAGTCACGCACCATCATCGGGTAGGGATGAGGACCAGCAACCGAACCCAGAATATAATGAGTTGTTTCCACATTAGTCACCCAGTCGCGAATAGCTTCCGAAGTGGCATCTTTGAGAGTACCGGTGCCAGCTTCTACTGATCGTACCTCCGCCCCCAGTAGCCGCATTCTGAATACATTTAGAGCTTGACGTTCCATATCGTGAACGCCCAT
>JBFRWR010000596.1:0-8181 GCA_051439685.1 Trichodesmium sp. | reverse complement strand
ATTTTCGAGGTACGGCGGTCCTTGGTTTTGTTTTCCTTGACCGTTATTAATACTTTAGCTACTTTATTTCGTTTTGTAAAGGGTTTTAATAATAATGTTTTTTAAGTTAGTTATAAGTTTTTTTTATTCTTTGTGAAAAAAATTACATAACATAATATAATTTTAAAGTCAATATTTACTGAATCTTAATCGTTATATTTTTATTGCTCGACTAACACACCTAAAATTCTTCTTTTGTTTCTAGGGCTTGGCTACTCTCGATATTTTTCTAAAACACTATATACATCTATATTGCTCGAGTAGCTAGGGAATAATTGCCCGATCAAAAAAATAAGTGACTGATAATTTAAGTAAAAAGACTATATATAGGAAATAAAAACTATAGTGGCACACTATATATACGTTTCATAACTCAAAAATGCGTAACTCTCACTATTAATAATTAATATGTTAGATACTTTAGACTTAGACCTTTCCCTCAATAAAGATGCCTATAAAACACAGTTAGAAGGACTGATGCGACAGTTACGATCGCTACAGACAGCTTGCTGGCAAAAGAAATTACCCATGCTGATAGTTTTAGAGGGTTGGGCAGCGGCAGGTAAGGGAGCTTTAGTTAAACAAATAGTAGGATATATGGATCCACGGGGATTTGTTGTTCATCCAATTTGGCCTGCGACAAAACAAGAGCGACAATATCCTTTTCTGTGGCGTTTTTGGCAAAGGATTCCGAGAGCAGGACAAATTTCTCTATTCTATCACAGTTGGTATACCCATGTCCTGGAAGATAGATTATTGAAAAGTGTGACAGAAGCTGACATACCAGTAATTATCCGAGAAATTAATGCCTTTGAACGTCAAATGGTTGATAATGGGGCAGCGATCGCCAAATTCTGGATTCATTTGGGCAAAAAAGAACTGAAGAAGCGTCTCAAAGAAGCCGCTGACGATCCATTGAGAGCTTGGCGAGTCAGAAGTCAAGACTGGCAACAAGCTAAAAATTATCAAAAATATACTGCTTTTGCTGAGGAAATGCTGATTCATACCAGCACAGGATTTGCTCCCTGGACATTAGTAGAAGGAAATTGTCAACGTTGGGCAAGAGTAAAAGTCCTCACAGAAATTGTATCAACATTGACCCATGCTCTAGACAGATTACATATTCAAGCACCACCAGTAAATAATCCACTTCAAGAACAACTTAAGTCCACAGAACAAGATTTTTTGGCTCAAGTAGATTTGACCCAATGCTTGTCACCAAAACAATACAAAAAATCTTTAAATGAACAGCAAGAACTTTTAAGTAAACTGCAATTAGAAATATACAACCATCAAATACCAGTTTTAATTATATTTGAGGGATGGGACGCTGCTGGTAAGGGAGGGGCAATTAAGCGGTTGACAGATAATTTAGACCCTCGAAGTTATATAGTTAATAGTTTTGCTGCACCAACAGAGGTGGAAAAAGCTTATCATTATCTTTGGCGTTTTTGGAAAAGCTTGCCTGAAGCTGGAAAGATTGGTATTTTTGACCGGAGTTGGTATGGTCGAGTTTTAGTGGAGCGGGTGGAAAAGTTTGCTACAGAATTAGAATGGCAGTCTGCATATAGAGAAATTAATGAGTTTGAGGAACAGTTGACCACTGCTGGTTATGTTCTGGTCAAATTTTGGTTACATATTAGTCCAGAGGAACAGTTAAGAAGGTTTACTGAGCGAAAAGATGACCCATTTAAGCAGTATAAACTGACTGAAGAAGATTGGCGCAATCGAGAAAAGTGGCAAGTTTATGAAGTTGCTGTAAATCAAATGATTCAGCGGACCAGCACACCAACTGCTCCTTGGACTTTAATTGCGGGTGATAATAAGCGTTATGCTCGTGTTAAAGTAATTCAAACAGTCACAGAAGCAATTAATTATCAACTGAAGTATCGATAATATTGGTTGATTTTTATTTTTATTTATGGGCAATATGGCATCAACTAAGTCAGTTGGTGAAGCCAAAAATCCCTATTTTCTCAGTACAAAAATCAAAAAATTATGCTGATTATCTTAACCAGAATAGTATTTTGTATACTATTAATTTCTATTACTTTATCACTTTGGAAAAGCTGTGGTGATGATAAGAGGAACTTAATTTATAAGTTATTGATGGTATTTTCAATTATTTTGTTGATACTAGCTTTTTATGCACCAGATAGTCCGGTAGGGGCTGCTGTTTTTCGGTTTCTAGCTTTTGCATTTAAACCACTTGGTTTTTCTCTCATACTATTAGTTTATGCAACTACTCTAATATCGAATGGGGGGATAAAAGGTCCAGCTCCAACCCTGATTATTACAGCATTAATAGTTCTGATAATTACTAGCGCACCAGTATTTGCTGTATGGGCAGCTCAACAAGCGGAAGAAGATGCAATAGAAGTTGTTTCTGTTTCAGCTTGTTGTGATGAAACAGCAGATGCAATTGTATTATTAGGTCAAGGAACAACTCAACCAATAATACCTGATAGAATACAAATTCAACTAACAAAAACTGCAGAGCGAATTATTCATGCTGCTAAATTATATAAAAAGGGTTTTGCTCCCTATATTATTGTTAGTGCGGGTCCAAGAATTGGAGGAGATATTAATACAGTTGAAGCTGAAGATATCAAAAGAGTTTTAGTTTTATTGGGTGTTCCCAAAGCGGCTATTATTATTGAACCAAACGGCTCTACTTTACATGAAAGCGCAGTTGAAACTCGTGAAATATTAGATGAAAGAGGTTTAGAACCTACAGTTATTCTTGTTACTTCTGCTATTCAAATTCGTCGAGGTAGTTTGACTTTTACTGATTTAGGAATGAGGGTTATTCCAGCTCCTACAGATTTTAATACTGTTAATCCTTATGAAGATTCTTCCTATCGTTTTGTACTAGCAGATTTTTTACCTAAAGCAGAAGCACTCTTACTAACTACTGAAGTTTGGGAAGAATATTTGGCATTATTTTATTACTTTCTACGGGGTTGGTTAGCTCCTGGTTTCTAAATGTAAGCATTTCCTACGGAATGCTGCGAAAACAGCCGTCAGCTATTCTTTTTGGTTTTAGATAAAATATTTTTTCATTTAACCAGAATTAAGTGGATTTTTCTTGTTGATATCTGACAGCTAATGGCTAAATGTTTAGAGTATTTTATTCTTTCCTCAAATTTAGTTTATGCTCCACTCAAAAAACTTTTTGAGAATGGAGCATTTTTATTTTCTTGATGCTCAAAATTGGCTAATATCAAATCCGCATTAATAATACCAATTACCAAAAGTAATTCTATAGTTGGGCGACAATTCAGTTATAGTAATCCTATTTAGGTTGCAGTATTTTGGCAGTAGGGGCGATTTCCTGCGGAATGCTGCCTCTTGCAGAGAATCACCCGTACAGGAGTCGGTAGTCATAATTTTAAAAGTTTTCAGCTCTTTTTAGCTATTATAAAACTTGTTACGAACAATTTAGGATTTCTATATCAAGTAATTAACACAGGTCAAATAACTTCTTAGCTAATTATTTAGAAAGTTAATGTTAATTATTCTTATGTTTACTTTTCCCCCAACCTCCCACATTCCTCACACTTCCCCAGCCAATCAAATATAATAACATTTTTGAGAAATGGTATAAGGGGGTATTAGAAAATTTTTATCTTTTTTGGCATCAATAGAATTGGGAATTTGAACAAACTCTTTTGGATAACCGGATTTGGTATAAAATGGCTAATAAATACCCTAGATAGCAATTCTCAATCGGTCGTAATATTTGATTGTATAAATTTGGTTTCCCAATCCCTTTTTTGCTTGGATTTAGAGACTAAACCCCTACAGTTTTTTTTGATAAATCCTGCACGAATTAGTAGATTAATATCATCTCCGTTTGAACAGTTACAAATCAAGGTTAATCGGGAATAAGGAACAGAAAGAAGGTAAAGAATAAGACGCAAAAGAAAGTTTTTTCTCACTAATTAAACGGATATAATATAACATCTTGGGTTAAGTACATATTATTAAAAAAATAGAGGAACCTATCCCACTATTTTCAATAGGTTTATTTGTTTAAGTAAAATGTCTCGGAAAAGCTTAGTTTTTCGTTTTTAAATCTCAAAATATTTAGGGTTTTTTAGCAAAAATCTGATTAATGAGATAGGTTCAGGTAGTCGATGGAGTAGGAAAAAAATAAAATATATCTGATATTTTTTATCTATTCTGATGCTCAATAGTGAATTTACTTTGCTCTAATGAAATATAGCAATCCGCCCATAGTTTGTGACTAATCAAAAAGTAGATAAAAAAACGTAAACTCGCCTGTTAGCTGTTCTCAGTTCAATCTTTCCTAAAAGCACTAAGATTTTTATAGAACTACTGAGTGGTATCTTGTCAAAGGAGTCAAGGAGAGGGAGAAATAGACTAGGGGAAAAAGGTAAAAAAATCCCTGATATTTAACGAAAAATAAAGGTATAAAGGATGATATTTGAGGAGAAAAAATAAGAGGTAATTCTTAATTCTTCATTCTTAATTCTTAATTCTTTGACCCTACTCCCTACTCCCTATTTTTTGCAGATGCTTATATAGAGCTAAAATTGTTTCTATACACAAATAAAATAGGATTGCTATAAAAAATTATAGTTAGCTTAGATACCTTTTCTGTGGCTCTACACAAAGTCAAGTAAATCTAAGGTTTAGAACAATTTATTGAGCAGTGATAGATGTTTTTTGCTAGCAAGAAATCAAAAAATTATTAGAGACTGTTTGTCAAATAAGTATTAAGAGAAGGAATAGTTACTAAAATCGAAAATTGGTAAGATTTCAAAGTTGTGCATCCATTAGGTAGATAGATATAAGGTAAATATACTTCTAAAAGCCTCTCACTGGCCGTGGAGAAACAATGAATTTATTTTCCTTTGATTCAATCCTCTTCCTTTGAGGGAGAGGTAATTATCAATTATCAATTATTGAACCCTATTCCCTATCTCCTTTTTATCTTTCCTGAGACATTCAATCTCTTATTTGATATTTATGATTATTCAAAAAAACAGCTATCTTTTCTCCCTTCATATGTAAAATATTGATAATTTAGAAATGACAAATTTTATCCGAAAGTGGCAAAATAAAGATACTAATAATCTTTAAAATAGATTTCTAGTGGTTGATAATTCTGAGGTAAATTAGCTGTTGAATTATTTGACTGAGGAGAAGGTGTAGGTTCAGGTTCAGGTTGTATTTGATTGATACTTTTTTGTCCACCTGGTATGAAAAAAGTAACAATAGACCAAATACCTAACAATAGAAGCAATAATCTAATCACAAAATCTTGTCCGGGAGGTGTTTTAGGTGTTGGTTTTTTTGGAGATTCCAGTTTAACTTTAAGAGAATCAATTTCAACACTGTCATCGTCTTTTACATTGAATGTAAGAGAAAATTTCTTACCCATATTTATTGTTCCTGTTGTGGCAAAGATTATAGTTAAAGTACTAAGATAATTATATTAATATCCTAATTTTAATGTTAGGTAAAATAATGTAATAATTATACATTTACTCAATTAAGCTAATTATCAACTTAAGTTGAACTAACTACTTAAGTAATAATTCTATTATCTGAAAATCATCATAACCAGTAAATATTTAAACCATAAATATAGCAAGATGATTTCAGTTGTGAGATATTAGAGACTTTTAGGGAACCCTTAACTGGGAACTGAGAATAGATAGCAGGGAAGAAGAAAAAAGTTAATAAAAATGAATATAATAACTGCTATATTTTCTTCTTTTAAGAAAGACCTTAATTCTCACATCTGATTCCTGATTACTATATAGATAGTGACAAAAAAAGATGATTGATAACTGAAAACTATTTCCCTCTGAACTGTTTTATTTACTATTCCTGAATAGACATCTCCGATCATCACAAATAAAATAAATTATCGAGTATAAATCATCAATTATTTCCACTCCACCGGAGGGGTTAGGGGTTGGTTCCCTACTCCCTACTACCTCTTTTCCGGAGAGGTCTAATAAATATATACTAGCTTAACATTATCTAAAAAATAAAATTCCGACTATGACAAAATCTTCTCAACTAAGACTCAGAAAACTCCTTAATTACCTACGCCCTCATTGGCGAAAATCATCATTAGGAATTTTGTCTCTATTGATAGTTAATACTTTGGGAATCTATATTCCTAAATTAATCAGTCAAGCTATAGATAATTTGGAACTAGCCACAAAATTTAATGAATTTTTATACTATGTAATAACAATTATAATTTTTGCCTCCATGATGTGGGTAATTAGAATAGTATCCCGTATTCTTATATTTGGAGTAGGACGACAGGTAGAATTTGACCTTAAACAAAAAATCTTTAATCGACTATTAAAATTAGAACCATCTTATTTCAGCAATAATACGATTGGAGATTTAATTAATCGTGCCACAAGTGACGTTGATAATATTCGGAGACTATTAGGTTTTGCAGTCTTAAGTATTGCTAATACATTTTTTGCTTATGGTTTAACTATACCAGTTATGCTTAACATTAATGTACGGTTAACTTTATTGGCAGTTTCAGTTTATCCTTTGATGCTAATCCTGGTACAAATATTTAGCAATAAACTGAGAAATCAACAATTAGCAGTACAAGAGGAATTATCTAATATTAGTGATTTGATTCAAGAGGATATGAATGGTATTTCTCTGATCAAAATTTATGCTCAAGAAGAAAATGAAAGACTAGCTTTTAGTAAATATAATCAACAACTTTTAGATGTAAACTTAGACTTAGCAAAAACTCGGAACCTTCTCTTCCCAATCTTAACAGGTTTAGCAACTTTGAGTTTGTTAATACTATTAATTAATGGTTCAAGTTACCTAGAAAATCGTGAATTAACAGTTGGTAATTTTGTAGCTTTAATTCTTTATGTTGAGCGTTTAGTGTTTCCTACTGCATTATTAGGTTTTACAATTACTGCTTATCAAAGAGGAGAAGTAAGTATTGACCGTATAGAAGCTATTCTCACAGTTGAACCAAAAATTAAAGACCATGAATCACCTCTTGTTATCCAAAAGGAAGCCAAAGGTTGGATAAAAAGCCAAGGATTAACCTATACTTATCCAGATAGTAAAGTACCAGCTTTAGATAACATTAGTTTTTTAATTAAACCAGGAGAAACTATTGCAATTGTCGGTTCTATAGGTTCAGGAAAATCAACTTTAGCCAATACATTACCTCGACTTCTAGATATTGAAATTGACCAACTATTTATAGATGGCTATGATATAACTCAAGTCAAATTAGAAGATTTACGAAAGGCGATCGCCTACGTTCCTCAAGAAAGTTTTCTCTTTAGTACAACTATTAAAAATAACATCTGTTATGGAAATCCATTAGCAGAACAAACAACAATAGAATATGCTGCCAAACAATCACAAATTCATTCAGAAATTATCAACTTTCCCGAAAAATATGAAACGATAGTAGGAGAAAGAGGCATTACTTTATCAGGTGGACAAAGACAAAGAACAGCATTAGCAAGAGCCTTATTAATTGATGCTCCTATTTTAATTTTAGACGATGCACTTTCGAGTGTAGATAATCAGACAGCAACTAATATTTTACAAAATTTATCTACAGGAACTAAAAAGAAAACAGTAATTTTTATTTCCCATCAAATGTCTGCTGCTGCTACTGCTGATAGAATTTTTGTAATGGATAAAGGCAAAATTGTTCAAGCAGGAAATCATGCAGAATTAGTTAATCAATCAGGATTATATCAATTACTTTGGAATCAACAAAAGCTTAAACATTTTTTGGAATAGAAATCAAAAATCTACTCTAGGTAAGATTTCAATTGAGAAGCAAAAGGTATTTTCTGTCAGGAGTATTCACCGTGGAAAAGTCTCGATAAAATCCAACATTAATCTGACGTTCCTGCCAACTATTCAATCTTAAATACCTTTACCACTAGAAATCGAAATCTACTCTAGGTAAGATTTCAACTGAGAAGCAAAAAGGATTTTCTCTCAGGAAAGAATTCTCCATAAAATCCAACATTAATCTGACGTTCCTGCCAACTATTCCATCTCAAATACCTTTACCACTAGAAATCAAAAATCTACTCTAGGTAAGATTTCAACTGAAGAGCAAAAGGTATTTTCTGTCAGGAG